>JBGSRB010000032.1:0-4284 GCA_041737735.1 Anaerolineae bacterium
TATCTGCTTAACCTCAACCCGCAGCCGGGTGAAAATCCGCTGCGCCGCGTCACGCAGGATAACGCCGCCTATTCCTATCCGGTGATCTCGCCCGATGGTTCCCGCATCGCCGCTGTGCGCGTCGATCCGAATCAGGCGAACGCCGTGCATGACATCGTGAGCATTGATGTTATGTCGGGCGGTTTGGTGCCGATCTCGAATGATGGCACGGCTTTCTTAGAAGCGCATCCGCGCTGGACAGCCGACGGCACGCAGGTGATTTACGCCGCCGCCACCGCCACCGATCCCGACAATTACGCGATCTATATTCGCAACGCCGGCACCAGCAGCACCGGACAGGAGATCTACGGCGACTCTAACGCGACGCATCCGGTGTTAAGTCCTGATGGGCGTTATATCGCCTTCGCCAGCAATCGTTCCGGTGATTACAACATCTACATTTTCGATCAGCGCGATAGCGTGGTCTATCAACTGACGAACAACTCGTATGACGAGTTCCCCGGCGATTGGCGCGCGAATTAAGCCGCACCCTGTGATCTGATGGGGACGCCGCCGCACAGCGTCCCCATCGATCAATGCGCTCAAGCGCGCAAGCGGCGCAGTTCCGCCAAGATCGTCGCCGGTTCGAGGCGGCGCACATAATCGGGATTCACATACGCCAGCGTGATCGTCCCGCTTCGATCGACCACGAATGTCCCTGCAATTGGCAGTTCCCACGTGTCCGTCTGATTATATTCGACCAAATCATCGACATAACGGCGCGCGAATTCCGGCACGGTATACACCAGCCCATATTGACGCGCCACCGCATTGTTGTAATCGTGCAGCAGCGGAAAGTGAAAGCTGCCCATGTTGCGGCTGTGCTGCGTGCTTTGCGGCGAAAGGGCGACCATCGACGCGCCCAATTGCTGCACGCGCGGCAGCATCACGTCGTAGGCGCGCAGCGTCAAACTGCAAAACGGACACCACCCGCCGCGAAAGAACGTGACCACAACCGCGCCCCGCTGCCATAAGTCGCTCAGCTTGATCGTATTCCCATCGCTGGCGGGCAGCGTGAAATCAGGCGCGCACATGCCGGCTTGCAGTGTTTTGCGCGCGGCGTCTTGGTGCATCAGCACTTCGACCAGACGACGAATCGATGCGAAGTAGGCTTTGCCCGCTTCCCCATAACTCAGATACTCCTGCACAATCACTTCGATCTGCTGTTGCAACGATGGCGTAGAACTGGCATCAGACATTGGACAACCGTTCCTTTCTGCTGCGTAATAGTCTGAGTCTTATGATGTGTTCGTGCGCGGTTGCCTTACAAAAACTTAGCGGATACTCACGCAGTGCTTCATCCATTCTTCAGGATGATGCGCGCCGCTTGCGCCAAACTTTTACGGGTTTTGCACACACGAGTGTCATGCAGGTTAGCGAAACAGGTTACACTTATCGGTGTAACCTGAACGCACCCAAAGAGGTTGATCGTGAAGAAAATTGTCTTGCTGCTGCTGCTGTGCGCCCTGCTGCTTCCGCTGAGCGTCGGCGCGCAAAATTTCGATCCCGACGCCGAACCCAATTTCGGCACACTCTTTTTGGATTCATCCTTTCCCATCGATCCCTACATTGACCCGATGATCAGCGGTGGACCCATCGACGCATCAGGCGCTAATCTGGGCGTGGGCTGCACGGGCTTCATCGCGCAAGAACCCGACTTAAACTTGGATTGGACGGGTTCGGCGGCGCGTCTGCGCTTGTTCTTCGTGTCGTCGGGTGATACAACGCTCGTCGTGCGTGATCCCAGCGGCGTGTATCACTGCGATGATGACGGCGGCATCAGCTTAAATGGCGCGGTCGAATTCACGTCCCCGCTCGAAGGTGTGTATAACATTTGGATAGGCAGTTTCCGCACGAACGAATTCATCTCCGGCTATCTGATGATGACACAAAGCAGCCTGCCCGTAGAAGAAGTGCTGGCAAGCGTGGCGGTCGGCGGTTTGATCAGCGATGGCTCGGCGGTTCCTGAGGGCAGTCCCGGCGGCGCAACCGGCGGATCGCAAGGTGGATCGCCCGGCGGATCACAGGGTGGATCACCGGGTGGCAGTCCGGCGGGCGGCGGCACCTTGAACGCCAGCGGCGCGCCGTTATTCGGCTCGGTCAGTCTCGCGCCCGCTTTCACGCCTGATCCGCAAACCATCGCGGTCGTGGCAGGTGGATCGGTTGATGCGTTCGGGCTGAACTTGGGCAATGCCTGTCGCGGCTATCTCACGGCTGAGCCGACTTACGTCGTCGATGTCGCCAGTGGCTTGTTCGGCTTGTCGCTCTACGCGGTCAGCGCGGGCGATACGACCTTAGTCGTGCAGCTTCCCGATGGCACTTATGCCTGCAACGACGACTTCAGCGGGCGCAACCCCGGCTTGAGCGTCGATGCGCCGCAAGCCGGAACTTACGCGATCTGGGTTGGCACGTTCTCGCAGAGCAGCGGCGAAGATGCAACGCTCTACATCACCGAAGTTCCCACGCTGACGCCTGATATGTTCCCGAACTAGGGGTTGTTTGCAAAGTAAAAAACTGACCCCCGCTCTCAATCTGTTTTGTTCCCCTCTCCGTTAGCTTGCGCTTGCCGTAGGCAACATTCGGGGAGGGGCTAGGGGTGGGGTCAGTTTTTACGGATCGCCCTGTCTTTCACCTAATTGTCATACGTCTGGATGCGCTTGTCCGGATCAACCACTGCCAGCCGATCCATGCGCGCGCGGATCTGCGCGAACACTTCCGCTTTATCAATCGTCAGCAGTTGTCGATCCCGCATCACAATCTGTCCATCAATGATCACCGTGCGGACATCCGGCGCTTGCAGGTTATATACCAGCGACGCGGGCGGGTTATACAACGGTTGATGATGCGCACCACCCAGATCGATCAGGATCACATCCGCCAGATAGCCCGGCGCGACCGCGCCCAGTTCATCCGGCTGACCATACACGCGCGCGCTGCTGTGCGTCGCCACCATCAACGCCTGCGGAATCGGCATGGCTTCGCCAATCCCGCTGCGACTTTTCTGCGTCAGCGCCATCAAGCGCAGCGTTTCCCACAGGTTGAGCGTGCTGTTGCTCACCGCGCCATCCGACGCCAAGCCCACGGGAATCCCCGCCGCCAGAAATTCCAGCACGGGCGCGGTTCCCATGCCCAACTTGAGATAGGTTTTGACCGCGTGCGCGATCCCCACCGGATGCCGTTCCATCAGGCGGATGTCGTCGGGCGTTGCGCCCAACACATGCGCCAGAATCGTCGGCACGTCGAGAACGCCCGTATGTTCCAACACCTGTATGGCGGTCATGCCGCGCCGCCGCAAGCTGGCGATGGTTTGTCCGACCGTTTCCGCGACATGCGTATGAATCCCCACGTCGAGCCGCTGCGCCGCCTTGACCGACGCGCGCAAAAAGTCGTCGTCACAGGTGTACGGCGAGTGTGGCGCTAACATCGTGCGGATGCGTCCGTTTGCCGCGCCCTGATAATCCGCGACAAAGCGCGCTGTTTCTTCGACCATGCCCACGCCCTGACTGCCGAAGATGGCATGAGCCAGCAGCGCGCGCGCGCCGATCTGCTCGACAGCTTGCGCGGCATACGTCATGTGGAAGTAATGATCCGCGACCGCCGTCACGCCGCACTCGATCTGCTCGATCAAACCAAGCAGCATCCCCCAATACACATCTTCCGGTTGCAGATTGTTCTCAAGTGGCCACATCAGATCGTTGAACCAGCGATCGACCGACGCATCTTCCGCCAAGCCGCGCCACAGCACCATCGGCACATGCGCGTGACAGTTGATCAAGCCCGGCATGACCAGCAAGCCCGCCGCGTCGATCACGCTGTCGAACTGCGAGCGATCCAGCGATCCGCTTGGCTGCACCGCTTCAATCCGTTGATCGCGGATCAGCACATCGTGATCGGCGTCGATGTGAACCGTCGCGCCCGTGGGATCGGTGCGTAACACCTGCGCGTTAGCGATCAACAGGGTGGGCATGAATCATCCTTATGCTTGAAGTTGCTTACCGACATTGTGATCACCCGCCCCAGCCTTTCGTGAACGTGCTGACCGCGCCATCGCCGCCCTTCGGCACACGCCACACCGTGCGGATAATCGTATCGGCGGCGATGAACATGATGATCAGCGCTTGGATGATCTTCACGAGGTCAATTGAAATATCCGCGCGCACCTGCATCAAGCCCGCGCCCGACAGCAGCGCGCCCCACAGCAAACCCGCCGGGATCATGTTGCGCGGGTTGGTGCGCGCCAGCAGC
>JBGSRB010000058.1:0-4135 GCA_041737735.1 Anaerolineae bacterium
GTAGTGGCGGATCACCAAACGGTCGATCACGGCTTCGATGGTGTGGTTGCTGTAGCGATCCAGCTCGATGGTTTCTTCGAGTTCCAGCACTTCGCCATCCACGCGCGCGCGGACGTAACCCGACTTACGCAGATCGTCAAAAACTTTCTCGTGCCGCCCTTTACGCGCCTTGATGATCGGCGCGAGAATCTGCGTGCGCGCGCCGTCGGGCAGCGCCTTGATCGCGTCCACGATTTGTTGTGCGCTCTGCGCGATCACTTCTTCGCCGCACACGGGGCAGTGTGGCACGCCAATGCGCGCCCACAGCAAGCGCATGTAATCGTAAATTTCGGTCACTGTGCCAACGGTCGAGCGCGGGTTGTTGCTCACACCGCGCTGATCAATCGACACCGCCGGACTCAACCCTTCGATCTGATCGACATCGGGCTTTTCCATCTGTCCCAGAAATTGACGGGCATACGCGCTCAGGCTTTCGACATAACGACGTTGCCCCTCAGCGAAGATCGTGTCGAATGCCAGCGACGACTTGCCGCTGCCGCTCAACCCTGTGATCACGACCAATTTGTTACGCGGAATTTCAACGTCGATGTTCTTCAGGTTATGTTCGCGCGCGCCGCGCACGACAATGCGATCTTGTGTCATAGACTATATCTCGTCCAGTGGTTATGTTTTTGTGGACATGCGTTCGATTATAGCGCATTTGTGCGGATGCAACAGCATCAACTATACGTCAAGTTGATGAACACAAGGTGAACGGTGAGCAGGCGAATCGCGTTAGATTTCGCTGCAATCCCACATGAAGCCGCAGCGCGAACAGCGCACTTTGCACGCCAATCGGAAGGTGTCAGCGTCGCACGCGGGACACACGCTCGACAATGTGTAATTGGGCAGCGGCGCACGGGGCGGCGTTGGATCAGGGTTCTTAGGCGGGTTAGGGATATTGTCGGGTGGTGTTGGCAGATCGCTTGGCATCGAGGAGCGCCCATTGATCAGGGTGATTGAGAGGCGACGACCGGATTCGAACCGGTGATCAAGCTTTTGCAGAGCTTTGCCTTACCACTTGGCCACGTCGCCATATACCCAAGATTATAAGGCTTTAACACGCGGGTGACAAGGGCGATTGCGGCGGCGTAAATTCCGCCTGACCATGAATCACACCCCCGCGCTAAATGCGGTGCATAGCGCGGGGAACGCGCAACCGTGCGCGTCCCCCGTTGATCCCAAAGCGCCTACGCTAAGCCCGCCTCACGACGCAGCAGTTCCGCTTTATCGGTGCGTTCCCACGTCACATCGAGATCATCACGCCCGAAATGTCCATAGGCTGCCACCTGCCGATAAATCGGGCGGCGCAAATCCAGATCGCGGATGATCGCCACCGGACGCATGTCGAAATGCTTACGGATCAGCGCTTCGAGCTGCTCATCGGGGATCACGCCCGTGCCGAAGGTCTCGACCGCCAGCGATGTCGGCTGCGCGACGCCAATCGCATACGACACTTGCACTTCAAAGCGCGTGGCTAAGCCCGCCGCCACGACATTTTTGGCGATGTAACGCGCCATGTATGCCGCGCTGCGATCCACTTTCGTCGGGTCTTTCCCGCTGAACGCGCCGCCGCCATGCCGCGCCACGCCGCCATAGGTATCGACTATGATCTTGCGACCGGTCAAGCCTGCATCGCCCAGAGGACCTCCGGTGACGAAACGTCCCGTCGGATTGATGAAGATGCGTGTATCATCATCGAGCAGTTCGGCGGGCGCAACCGCCTTGATGATCTGCTCGATCACCGTGCTGCGGATCGTGTCGTTATCGATTTCGGGCGCGTGCTGCGTCGAGATCACAATCGTGTCGATGCGCTTGGGTTTGCCATGCGCGTATTCAACTGTCACTTGGCTTTTCGCGTCGGGGCGCAGCCATTCGATCTCGCCCGATTTACGCGCTTCAGCGAGGCGGCGCGTCAGTTTGTGGGCTAGCGAAATCGTCAGCGGCATGAGTTCGGGTGTTTCGTCGCAGGCGAAGCCGATCATCATACCTTGATCGCCCGCGCCGATGGCGTCGATCTGCTCGTCGGTCATGCCGCTTTCGCGCGCTTCGAGCGCCTGATCGACGCCCTGCGCGATGTCGGACGATTGTTCTTTGATCGACACCATCACGGCGCAGGTCTCGCTGTCAAAGCCATATTTGCCGCGCGTATAGCCGATGTCGCGCACGGTGTCGCGCACGATCTTCTCAATATCGACGTAGGTTGACGTGGTGATCTCGCCAAACACGAACACAACGCCCGTCGTCGTTGATGTTTCGCACGCCACGCGCGCATTGGGATCACGCGACAGAATCGCATCTAGCACGGCATCGGAAATTTGATCGCACATCTTATCGGGGTGTCCCTCAGACACGGATTCTGAGGTGAAGAAATAGCGCGGCGCACTCATAAAGGTGCTGGCGGCTGTGGTTTGACGCTCGTGCGTCATGGCTGACCTCCTACAATGGGAACGATCCGTATACAAAACGCCGCTCCAGTCAGGTGAGGCGTTCGCGTCCCAATTCAGGCGTTAGCCGTGGCGAGAGGGTGATGCGGCACTCATCTGCCAGAGTGGGGTCACTCTGTCGGAATTGGCACCTTCCCGACGCTTCGGGGGTTGCCGCGACATCGACGAGCCGAGTCTCTCCGTCGCTCTTGATGAGATGAACTTGTTGGCGCAGATTATCGCATAGGGGTCAGGCGCACACAAGGGCGGATCGGGGGTGGGTGGAACAGGGTCTAATTTTGGGGATATGCTGTCCCCAAAATTGACCCCACCTGTTATTCTCCCGCCGCCAACATTTCCGGCGGGAACAACGCGCGGATACGCTGTTTGCGTTCCTCATCGACGCGGTTGCTGCGCAGCGCTCGATTCGCCAGCACCGCAATCGCCTTCGCCGGATCAAGCCCCTTCGGACACGCCTGCGTACAGTTCAACACCTTGTGACAGCGATACGCGCCGTCCGTCCCGTTGACTATGTCGAGTCGTTCACCGGGTTGGGTATCGCGCGGGTCAAGCACACGCAGGAAGGCTTTGAGCAGCGCGTGCGGCCCAATGTATGACTTGTTGCCCGCGATGATCGGGCAGGCGGAATAGCACGCGCCGCACATGATGCACGTTTCCGCATTTTCGAGCGCGGCGACTTCCGCCGGCAGCACGCGGAACTCTTTTTCCGGCAGTTCGTCGGGCGCTTCTAGCCACGGCTTGACGCGCTGATACTGTTCCCAGAACGCCGTGCGATCCACCACCAGATCGCGCAGCACGGGCAGATACGGCAGCGGTTCGATCTGCACCCGACCGCGCCCATCCACGACTTTGCTCAGCGGCGTGTGACACACCAGCATATTCTGGCGGTTGATCATCATTGCGCAGCTTCCGCAAATGGCATGGCGACATGAACGCTGAAACGTGAGCGATCCGTCCTGTTCGGCTTTGATGTCCTCTAACGCCGAGAGGATCGTCGTTTCTGGCGTCAGTTCGACCGTGTAATCCTGCCAGTAGGGTTGCTTATCTGTCTCGGGATTGAAGCGCTTGACGCGCACCGTGACCAGTTGTTGACTCATGAGTTTATGTCCCTCTCTCAACGCGCGCGGCGCTCAATATTTGCGTTCCTGCGGCGGATATTTCTCGTAATCGATCACGACGGGTTTGGGCGTCAGCGTAATTGATCCGTCGGGCTGACGATGCGCCATTGTATGCGCCAACCAATTCTCATCGTCGCGCGTGGGATAATCGACGCGCGCATGAGCGCCGCGACTCTCGGTGCGTGCGGTCGCGCTGGCGACGATCACTTCGCTGAAGCGCAGCAGATTTTCCGTTTCGATGGCGTTCAGTACATCCGTGTTCAGGCGGCGGCTGGTGTCCTGCGCGCGCACGCGCTCGAATTGATCTTTGAGTTCGTCGATCTTGTCCTGCGCCAGCGCCAGTCGATCCGCGTCGCGGTAGATGCCGCAGTTGTCGGTCATCGTCCATTTGAGCGTTTTTGCCAGCGCATACGCCGACAGCGGTTGATTGTGCGGCTCGGTGAAGCGGCGCAGACGCGCGTTCTGGCGCGTCACCGGATCGCCGCTGACCGGATGCAGCTTCGCGCCGCCCGTGATGAAGCGCGCGATCTC
>JBGSRB010000632.1:0-15394 GCA_041737735.1 Anaerolineae bacterium
CATAGGTCAGCCCTTCGAGATTCGCCCGCGCACCATTCAAATTGACGTAATCGCGGATCGGCAGCAGCAGTGCCTGACTCATGATGTTGCGCTGTGCCTGATTGTACAAACTGCGGCGTGCATCCGGGTTGAATTGACGCACCGCTTCATTGAGCAAGCCGTCAAGCTCATCGCTGCGGTAATTCGACCAGTTGAGATCGCCTGCGCTGGTGAAATAGCGCGTCAAAAACGCGGGATCGCTGCCGAACTCATACCACGCTGCCAAGTTATACTCACCTTCCGCGACGCGCTCGAATAACAAGCTGCGACTCGGCACTGAATCGAACACCACGTCCACCCCAATCTCACGCAACTGCGCCTGAATCAACTGCGCCGTTTCCGGGATCAAGCCCCAACTCGGCACGATCATCGTGATCGTCAGCGGCGCGCCGCCAAAATCGAGAATGCCATCATTGTTGCTATCCTCAAAGCCGCTGGTTTCCAGCAGGGCGCGCGCTTGGGCAGCGTCATACTCATACGCGCCCACGACATCGGCGGAATAAAAGCGCGTGCCAGCCGCCAGCGCGCCCCACGCAATCGGTGAAAAGCGCTGAAACACTGCATCGATGATCGCCGCGCGATTGGTCGCATAGATAAGCGCCTGCCGCACTTCGATGCGATCCGTGGGAAAGCGCTCGGTGTTCATCAGAAATTGCAGCGGCTGACCGGGGATCGTCACCGGAATGATCTGAAAATTGTTGTTCGCGCTCAACGCGCGTGCGTCAATCGGCAGCAGTTCGCCCATGACATCGACATCGCCGCTTTCGAGCGCCAACGCCCGCGTCGAGGGATCGGTGTAGAAGCGGAAAGTCACTTCATCGACCGTTTCGGGCGTGAGTGGATCATAGAACGCAGGTCCCCACGCATAATCGAAGTTGCGCCGCAGCACCAGTCGATCCCCCGGCACATACTCAACAAACACAAAGGGACCTGTCCCGACCTGATAGAATTGATAACGTTCGGTCGAGTATTCATTGAGCGCGCGCGGGCTGGCGATGCCGAGATACACTTGACTGAACGAATCGAGCAGCGGGCTATACGGTTCACGTAGGCGTAATCGGATCGTATAATCATCGATGATGTCGTAGCCGTCATACGCGCCAAGCATGAACAGCGCCTTTTGCGACCCTACCATCGGGTTCGTGATCCGGTCGAGATTCGCCGCCACCGCCTGCGCGTTGAACGGCTCACCATCGTGAAAGCGCACACCTTCGCGCAACGTGAAGGTATAATTCAGTCCATCGTCCGAGATCGACCACGCGGTCGCCAAGCCCGCGGTAAATTCGCCCGATGCCGGATCGCGATAAACCAGCGTGTCGTATACTTGGCGCAGCGGGATGCCAAGTTCCGATGAGGCATGAATGTGCGGATCAAAGCCGCTTGGTTGCAAGGTCAAGCCGTAGGTGATCGGGTTGCGCGCGACAAATTCTTGCGATTGCGCGCGGGGAACACAGCCGATCACCCAACACAAGCAGACGAGCAACAGCCCATTTATGATTGCTTTCTGCATAATTTTACCTTTTCCTCATGTTGACTGTGCGCTAGGATTTTCGCGTATCGCTCACCATCGATCAAGGCGCAAGCCGCAATGAGAAATTATCGCGGGCGGCTGGTGATGCCGCCAGAAGAACAAGAAATCGAATATCCCTACCGCCGCGAGTGGCGCAGCCTGTTCATCGAAGGCAGCATCACGGTGTTGATTATGGTGGGCGCGTTCATTGTTTTTGGGTTCATCGCCGTGAATGTGCCGAGTGCTGCCCGTGCGCCATTGAACCTGCTGCTGCTGCTTGCCCCCGTTATCGCATGGTTGATCATCTCCGTGTTGGCTGAGCGCCGCGTTCCCTTGCCGCGTGTGCGTTTACTGGCTGTGTTCGTCATTACGGCATTAGGCGCACGTGCGATTGCCCTGCCCTTCGCGGAGGCGATCTTTCGCACCGAATTATGGCTGCCGCTTACCAGCGCGGGCAACCGCATCATTGGCTACACCTTCACGCACGGCGTGGTGCAAGAGGCATCTAAATATCTGGTGCAGCGGTTCGCCGTGTGGGATGATCACTTTCGCACCCGGCTTGATGCAGTCGCCTATGGCGCGGCGGCGGCGCTTGGGTTCACGGTGGCGGCGTCGTTAGGCTTTCTGCTGCGCGACCCGATGATCGCGCCCGCTGTTTTTGCCGCACAGATTCTTGATTACTATAGCGTCAATCTCGCGGGTTCACTGCTTGTCGCCTATGGATTGGCGGAAATGCGCTTCAGCCGCCCGACTCCGTTCTTGATGACGATCATGGTGGCGTTGGCGGCGCTGATTCACGGCGCAGCGATTCCCTTACGTTCAGGCTTAATCAATGCGGGCTTCTCAACTTTGGGCAGCTTCACCGCGCCGCTGTTTGGCATCGCCTTCTCGGTGATTATGGTGCTGGCAGTTGGTCTGCTGGCGTGGTTCTTGTTCAACGCCGCCGAACGACAAGCGCGCGAAATGCTGGCAGCTCGTGAGTAAACTTGTATGACTGTGATTGAAATTCGTGACGAACAACCCGCCGTTTCCATGCGCCAGCGCTGGAGTCATTACTTCGTCTTGCTTTATCTAGCGCTGTCGATTGTGATTGGCATTAATCTGCGCGATGCGGCGCTCAACGCCACCGTCTTATACGTGAACAATGCCGCCGGCATTCGTGCGCTGTATCCGCAAAATTGGCTGATTGACACGGAAGGTGATTATATTTTCCGCGTGCGCGATATGACACGCATCGGCTACAAAACCGCGATTCAGGTGTCGGTGCTGCCGATTGCGGTCAACACCAGTGCGCGCAGCTTGCTCGACACACTGACGCTGCAGCGCGCGCCCACGCTCGATGCGTATCGCGTGTTATCACGCCAAGAATACCAACTGCCCAACGAGCGTGAAGCCATCGCCATGCGTTATGCCTATGTCGAAAGTGACCCGAATCCCTTCTTGAACAGTATTCCGGTGGTGGTGCAGGGGCTTGACGTACTGACCATCGAAGGCGGTCAAGCGGTGATCTTCACCTTTTTGTCAGACGCAACCAGCTTCGATGCCAATCTGCCCGTTTTTGAGAGGTTTTTAAGTGATGCAGCGTTTTAAATTGACTAACTTTCCGCACGGCAACCGGCTGTGCTTCTTGATCATGCTTGGGCTGAGCGTGCTGCTGATCGGCGCGCCGCTTGAACGCACTTTCGCGCAAAGTGCCGCCGATCTCACACGGATTCAGCAGGCGACCGTGTTCATTATGCAAACGGAAACTGTTTTAGGCGAACCGGTGATCCGCTGCGTGGGATCAGGGACGGTGGTCAGCCGCGACGGCTTGATCTTGACCAACGCGCATAACACGCTGCCTAACCGCAATTGCCCCGGTACATCGCTCATCATCGCACTCAATGTACGTCAAGGTGAGCCGCCCGTTCCCACCTATCGCGCTGAAATTTTGCAAGCGGACGCCGGACTTGATCTCGCGCTGCTGCGCATCACCCAACAGACGGATGGTCGCTTGGTCAGCGGCGCGGAATTAGCCCTGCCCTTCGTCGAGCTGGCGGACTCGACGACATTGCAGCTTGACGAGACGATCTCGATCATTGGCTACCCCGACTTAGGCGATACTGCGGTGAGCATCGAGCGCGGCACGATCAGCGGCTTCGCGGCGGAACCCAGCGGCGGCGATCAATCGTGGATCAAGACCAGCATCAGCGTTCCCGGCGTGATGACGGGCGGAGGCGCTTACGACTCCAACGGGCGTTTGATTGGTGTTCCCACCACCGCGCCGATCGTCGGTTTATCGCCGGATGCGCGCTGCGTTCGCTTCCAAGATACCAACCGCGATGGCGCGCTCAATGCGGCGGATATTTGCGTTCCGATTGGTGGAGCGATCAATGTGCTGCGCCCGATTGATTTCGCGCGCCCGCTGCTGCGCGCGGCGGCGCTCGACCTCACCCTGACGGCGATCACGCAGCAGGCGGAAACGCGCGCGATTTCAGGCGATCCGAGCTTAAGTCGCTTGTTCTTTTCGCCCACCGTCAACGAAGCGCAAATGCCGACTTCCGTCGTTCGGACATTGCCCACCGGCACTGAAAGCGTCTATCTGTTCTTCAATTATGACAACATGACGCCGCAAACTGTCTATGAACTGCGTGTGACCGTTAATGGCGTGCCAAACACCACGTTCAGCCTTTCCCCGGTGCGCTGGAGTGGCGGTGTAAACGGCATCTGGTATGTCGGCAGCAGTGGACAGACATGGGCGAACGGCATCTATGACTTCACGGTCTTTATCGATGGCAGCGCGACGGAAAGCGCGCGCTTGATTATCGGTCAGCCCACCGGCGATACGCCTGTGTTCAGCGATTTGATCTTTGGCATCGACGATTTTCAGGGCGCGGTCAACAATGGGTTTGTGCTGCCATCGGGCAACACGGTCAGCGGACGCTTCATTTATCGGAACATGGCGCCCGGCATGGGCTGGACGGCGATCTGGTATTACGAGGGCAACGAGGTTGTCCGCGATTCGCAGGCATGGTCCGATGAAGCCAGCGGCACCAAGCTCGTTCGCATCCAAGACCCGAACGGTTTGCTGCCCGGCAGCTATCGCTTAGAACTTTACATTGATGATCGCCTGTCCGCGACTTCTGATTTCATCATCGCGGGTTCGCAAGTGGGCGGTTTTGCGCGCATCTTCACCGACGCGCACTTCACCACCGCCAGCAGCGAAGCCGAAGCAGTGCGTGCGGCGGCAATTTCCAGCTTTTCAGGCGGAACCGAGTCAATTTACGCGCTGTTTCAGTGGGAACGCATCGCCCCCGGCACCCTGTGGACGATGCGTTGGTCAGTGGATGGCGATGTATTCTATTCGCAGACTCGTCCGTGGGGCGCGGCTGAAAACGGCGAAAATTTTCTGGTGCGCCTCTCCACCCCCGACGGCGTGCCTGATGGCACTTACCGCATGGAGTTGTACATCGGGCAGATTTTATTTGCATTCACCGAAGCGCGCGTGGGCATCGGTCAGCTTCCGATTGACCGTTTCGCGCAGGCAGGTGGCACGCAGCTTTCCGGCACAATCTACGACGCGGAAACGGGCGACGGCATCCCTGGTGTGACTTTTTTCGTGATCAGCGAACTCTATTCCGTGTCTGACTTCAACGAGTCATGGGATGGCGAGCAGGTTTACGCGACTGCCATCACCGACAATGACGGTCGCTTCCAGATCGACCGCCCACTGCTGCCCGGTCTGCCTTATAGCATGTTCATCGTCGCCCAAGGCTACTTGCCCATCAGCGCGGATGGTGTTGAGGTTGATGCTGACACGCCTGATCTTGACATCCCTATTTATCTGACGCGCGGCTAAACCATGAGCGCAAAACAGCGTCTTGATGTGCTTATGCTCGAACAAACACTCGCGCCCAGCCGTGAGAAAGCCCGCGCGATGATCATGGCGGGCGAAGTGGCAGTGAACGGTCAAACCGTCGATAAGCCCGGCACGCGCATCGCCATTGATGCCGCGATCACGGTCAAAAGCAAGCCGCGTTATGTCAGTCGGGGCGGCGACAAGCTCGAAGGCGCGCTGACCGCGTTCGCGCTCGATGTCACGGGTTTGGTCTGCGCGGATGTTGGCGCGAGTACGGGCGGTTTCACCGATTGCCTGCTGCAACACGGCGTGGCGCGCGTGTATGCGATTGATGTCGGCTATGGACAGATCGCCTACACGCTGCGGCAAGACCCGCGTGTGATCGTGATCGAGCGCACCAACGCGCGCTATCTCGAAGCGCTGGCGGAATCTGTTAGTTGCGTGGTGATCGATGCGTCGTTCATCTCGCTGCGCTTGCTGCTGCCCACGATCAAGGGTTGGCTGCTGCCCGAAGCGCATATCATTCCGCTGATCAAGCCGCAGTTTGAAGCCGGGCAAAGCGATGTCGGCAAAGGCGGCGTCGTGCGCGATGCGGGCGTTCATGCGCGTGTGCTGCATGAGGTGCTGACCTTCTCCTACGAGAACGGCTTTAACGTCAACGCTTTGACGCGCTCACCGCTGCTGGGACCTGCGGGGAATGTCGAGTTTCTCGCATGGCTGCGTTGGGGCGGTGATCACGAGGCGCGCGATCTTGATCAGATGATCGAGTCAGTCATTTAACCACGCGGCGCGATCTGCTATACTTGACACGATTTATTAGCACACATGGTAACAAAACAAAACGATGAACCGCGACCACATTCGCAATTTCTGTATTATCGCTCATATTGATCACGGCAAAAGCACGCTGGCGGATCGCATGTTGCAGTTCACCAACACCGTCAGCGCGCGCGATATGCAAGAACAGTTACTCGACAGCATGGATTTAGAGCGCGAGCGCGGCGTCACGATTAAGGCGTCCGCCGTGCGGATCAACTATACCTCGCTTGATGGCTCAGCCTATGAGTTCAACCTGATCGACACCCCCGGTCATGTGGACTTCACTTACGAAGTTAGCCGGGCGCTGCAAGCGTGTGAAGGCGCGATCTTGATCGTTGATGCCAGTCAGGGCATTGAAGCACAAACACTGGCGAACGTGTATCTCGCGTTGGAGCAAGACCTAGAGATTATCCCCGTCATCAACAAGATCGACCTGCCCGCCGCCCGCCCGGACGAAGTGGCGGAAGAAATCGAAAATCTGCTCGGCATCGATGCCAGCGACGTGTTACGAATTTCCGCCAAAAGCGGCATCGGCGTGCAGGATGTGCTGGAAGCAGTGATCGCGCGCGTGCCACCGCCCAAAGGCGATCTGCAAGCGCCGCTGCGCGCGCTGGTGTTCGACTCGCACTACGACTCGTATAAGGGCGTGGTGGCGTATGTCCGCGTGATTGATGGTGAACTGCGTCCTGCTGAGCAGTTGAAACTTATTGTCACGGGCGCGCGCTTTGAACCCGTCGAGATCGGCACGTTTAGTCCGGCAATGCGCCCGGTCGAGTCGTTGATCGCCGGCGAAGTCGGTTATGTGGCGACGGGCTTCAAAACGGTGCGCGAGTGCCGCGTGGGTGACACGATCACGCTGTTCACTAACGGCGCGACTGAAGCGCTGCCCGGCTACAAGCAAGTCAAGCCGATGGTGTTCGCAGGTTTCTATCCGACTGATAACGACGATTACGGCGAACTGCGCGATGCGCTCGACAAGTTGCAGCTTAACGATGCGTCGCTCGTCTACGAGCCGGAAACCTCGCAAGCGCTCAACTTCGGGTTCCGCGTCGGTTTTCTCGGCTTGTTCCACATGGATATTGTGCAGGAACGGCTCGAACGCGAGTATGAACTCGATATCCTCGCCACCGCGCCGAGCGTGGAATATGAACTGGTCATGCGTGATGGCTCAGTCCAGCGCATTGACAGCCCGGCACATCTGCCCGATCCGAGTACCTTTGATGAAATCCGCGAACCGTGGATGAAAATCCAGATTTACACGCCTGATACTTATATCGGCGCGTTGATGGATTTAGTCACGAAGAAGCGCGGCGAATACGTGACCATGGAATATATCGATCAGCAGCGCGTGGTGATTCAGTATCGCCTGCCGCTGTCGGAACTGATTGTCGATTTCTATGACCGCCTGAAAAGCATCACGCGCGGTTATGCCAGTCTTGACTACCAATTCGACATTTATCAGGCGGGCGATCTGGTCAAGCTCGATATTCTCGTCAACGGCGAACCAGTCGATGCGCTGGCGATCATCGTCCACCGTGAGGATGCTTATCACAAGGGACAAAAGCTCGTCACCAAGCTGAAAGACTTGATCCCGCGTCAGATGTTCGTTGTGCCGATTCAGGCGTCCATCGGTAAGAAAGTAATCTCGCGCGCCGATGTCAAAGCGATGCGTAAAGACGTGCTGGCGAAATGTTATGGCGGCGACGTATCGCGCAAGCGCAAGCTGCTCGAAAAGCAGAAAAAAGGCAAGAAGCGTATGAAGATGATCGGCTCGGTTGAAGTGCCGCAAGAAGCCTTCATGGCGCTGCTCAGTTTGGGCGACGACAATTAGCATCGTTACATGTGGAGGGGCGACGCGCCGCATCCCCCTCCACACCGTTTAGCCCAACAACGCCGCACGCGCCTGCTCCGCGAAATCGTCACCTCGACCAGCATACACGACCACATCCCCGATCAGACGTAGCGTGAGATCGGCGTGACGCATCGCCCCACCCGCGAAATCGACAGCATCAACCAGCAGTGCGCCGACGCCTTCAGCCGCATACGCCGTCGTATCTTCAGCACGCACCAGCGTGACCGCATCGACGTTGAAGGCGGTTTCACCCATCGCGCGCGCGAAGTCAACACCCCACAACGGCGCGTGCAAAATCGTGATCGTGGCGCTGTCCGCGCCGGCATAGGCGATGGCACGTTCCAGCGCCACCGCGCCCGCCGCCCCCAACGTTAGATACGCCGCAAAATCGAACAGATAGCCGCACACGAGATCGCACGTAGCGTTGATGATCGCTTTGCTGAACGGCAAAAACGGATCGTCGTAGCGCTGGATCGGCAGCGGCATCTGCGTTAGCACCGGGCGCAAATACAGCAGGCGATCCCCGCGCGCGGCACACGCTTGGCGCAACTTAGCGTCGAAGTGGCGCATTAGGCGCGCGCCTCACGCAACATGCGCCACGCATTCGACAGCGCCCAGGTCACCATCCAGACGCGCGCGGTGTCGGTCGCGCCGCCGAAGCCATACGAACGCGAACGGATCGCCCCGTTGACCCACACCGCGACGGCGCTTGCTTCATTCACATCGGCGTTATCGAGCGCTAAATCCGGATAGCTGAGCGCGACCAAGCACACGCCCGCCCCGCTGCGATCATGCAGCGCGCGCACAGCGGCTTCCGCCAGATCGCGCAGCGATCCGGCTTCGGTGATGCCCCATTCGGCGCGCAGCACTTCGGGATCGCGCAACGTTTCCACCTGAACGATCGCGCCCGAACTAAAGCGCTGACTGATAATCGGATCGATGCCGATCTCGGCAATCGCCGTTGTGATCTCATGCGCCTGCGCTTCGGTCAAGTAAGCCTGTTCAAGCGTATCGGTATCGACGCCGAAGATATAATCACCGATCCGTTCACGCAGCAGCGCTTCGGTGATGGCGATTAGGCGATCCGCTTCGGCTTCGGTGTCCGCCTTAGCCGTGATCCGTACATCGATCTGCCCGCTGTGCGCTGCCAAACCAACCGTTGGGTTAGACCGTTCGAGAATATCCGCGCCGATCATTTCATCCAACGCGCTTTCGCCAATGCCCGCCGCCTTCAAAATGCGCGCTTTGATGATCGCGCCGACAATGCCGTAATGCTCACGCAGATACGGCACGACGCGCTCGATCATCAGGTACTTTAGCTCGCGCGGCACACCGGGCAGGCTGATCACCACTTGATCACCCACTTCGACCGCGAATGAAGGCGCTGTCCCCACCGGATTCTCGATGATCACCGCGCCATCCGGCACATAAGCTTGACGGCGGTTGTTCTCGGTCATTTGCGCGCGAAAACCGCTGAAGCGCGCGGCAATCGCGTCGAGCAGGTCTTGGTGAAACGTCAGATCGCGATCGGTGGCTGCTGCCACGCTTTCGCGGGTTTTATCATCAATCGTGGGTCCCAACCCGCCGCACGTGATCACAATTTGCGCGCGTCCCAACGCACTGCGGATAGCGTCGGCAATTCGTGCTTCATTATCGCCAACGGAGGTCATGTAGTAGAGATTGATGCCTAGATCGCGCAAAGTGCGCGCCAAAAAGACCGAGTTGGTATCCGTCAATTCTCCAAGTAAAATTTCCGTGCCAATGGCGATAACTTCGGCGTTCAAATTCATGAGAATGTGCCTTTCGTCGCCTTTTTGGTGTAAGCCGACATGAAATTGTTGCAAAACCGCTGAACACCACTATAATTTGGGCATAAAAGTAGCATTTGCACATTTGCAAGTTATTTGTGCAAAATCTACATGTTTTTGCCTAATGCATTACATGAACGCCATATTGTCTTACGGAGGAATACTCGTGGCAAGTGTGACTTTTCGGAATGTTTGGAAGCGCTATGCTGGTAATACCGTCGCTGTAAAAGACCTGAATATTGAGGTTGCTGATAAAGAATTCTTGGTACTCGTGGGACCTTCAGGTTGCGGTAAATCAACCAGTCTGCGTATGCTGGCAGGACTTGAAGAAATTAGTGACGGCGAAATTCTGATTGGGGATCGCATCGTCAACAATGTCGCGCCGAAAGACCGCGACGTGGCGATGGTGTTCCAAAGCTATGCGCTTTACCCGCACATGACCGTGTATGACAACATGGCTTTCGGCTTGCGCTTGCGTAAGACACCCAAACAGGTCATCGATCAGCGTGTGCGTGAAGCCGCGAAAAGTCTCGGCATTGAGCAGCTTCTCGACCGTCGCCCGCGCCAGTTGTCGGGTGGTCAACGTCAGCGTGTCGCGGTCGGTCGCGCCATCGTGCGTGAACCCGCCGTCTTCCTGCTCGACGAACCGCTCTCCAACCTTGACGCCAAGCTGCGCGTGGAAGCCCGGTCGTTCATCAGCAAGCTGCACCAGCGCCTCGGCACGACCTTCGTCTACGTGACGCACGACCAAGTTGAAGCCATGACCATGGCGTCGCGCATCGCGGTGTTGAACGCGGGCGAACTGCAACAGGTCGATTCGCCGTTCAACCTGTATCACAACCCGCGCAATGTGTTTGTGGCGGGTTTCATCGGCAGCCCGTCGATGAATTTCTTCGATGCGACCCTTTCGCCCAGCGATGGCGGCGCTATCCTCGTGGAAACCAGCGGCTTCGACATCCCGATTCCGGCGTCGAAAGCCCTGCCCTTCCGTGAGCATGTCGGTCATCGCGTTGTCTTAGGCGTTCGCCCTGAAGACATTCACGATGCCGAGTTCCTGCCGGCGGGCATCACCCCCGCGACCATCGAATCGACCATCGATGTGGTCGAGCAGATGGGTAATGAAATGATCCTGTATCTGACCGACGACAAGGGCAAGACCTTCATTGCCCGCACCGATCCGCGCACGCGCGCGCGCGTGGGCAACCGCATGGGGCTGGCGTTCAACATCGACAACATTCACCTTTTCGATGTCAATTCGCAGCTTTCGATCGCGTATGAACACAAAGCGCATGAGGCAACCAACGCCCCGGCGTAAAACTTCGGACGTTAGATTTGCAGCTTACGAGCCGTCACATTCTTAGCGAGTGTGGCGGCTTTAATTTGCCCCTCACGCGCTACGCTTATAATGGCAGAAGAATTCCGCCAGTACACAACAAACGAGGACAAGATCGTGAAACTCACCGTTCACACCGATCCAAGCGCATTTTCCGCGCTGGCAACTGAATGGAATCCCCTGCTGCATCGCAGCCACACCGATACGATCTTCCTCACTTGGGAATGGCAATCAACGTGGTGGAACGCCTATCAAGCGGGCGATTTGTGGATCATCACCGTGCGCGATGATGCGGATACGCTGGTGGCAATCGCGCCGTGGTTTATCCAACATTTGCCCGATGAACGAGTAGTGCGAACGATTGGCTGTGTCGATGTGACCGATTATGTCGATCTGATCGCCCTGCCGGAAGCGCGCGCGGAAGTTTTCAGTCTGATCGCGCAATTTCTTGATGCTGAACGCTCGTGTTATGATCGCATCAATCTATGTAATATTCCCCAAGCTTCGCCCACGCTTGAACTGTTTCCGGCTGAACTCAAAGCACATGGCTTTCAAGTCGATCTGGTGTTTCAAGAAGTCTGCCCCATGATTCAACTGCCCAGCACGTGGGAAGATTATCTGAACATGCTCGACAAAAAGCAGCGTCACGAAATTCGCCGCAAACTGCGCCGCGCTGAAGGTGAAGCCCAACTCGATTACTACATCGTGAATGAGAGCCACGACTTCCAAGCCGAACTGGAGCAGTTTCTCGATCTGATGCGCGCCAGCCAACCGGAAAAAGCGCAGTTTCTCGAAGATGCACATAATCTGGCATTTTTCAAGCAAATGGCACCGTTGGCATTCGCGCAAGGTTGGCTGAAGTTAAGTGTTTTGAAAATCGATGGCGTGGCGTCGGCAGCCTATTTCGACTTCGACTATAACAACCGCATTCTCGTCTACAATTCCGGCTTGGTGATGGACGAAAACGCGCAGCTTAGCCCCGGCATCGTACTGATGGCGTACAACATCCGCGCCGCGATTGAAGCGGGACGCGCCATCTTCGATTTCTTGCGTGGCAACGAAACCTACAAATATCGTATGGGTGGCGAAGATACGCAGGTGTTAAAATTAATGGCGCATGTCGAGTGAAAGCGGCACGCGGGCTTGGTATGCCAAGCCCTGCCTCATGCACGCCCTAACTTAGCCGCCATAAGCGTTGGGGATGTCGTTGACCGACACGGTGACATACGCTTCATGTTCCTGGATGTCGAGCGCTTCAGTTTCGCTGATCATGCGCTGACCTTTGTGATACAGCACATCGTTAAAACCATCAAAACGATAACGGCGGTTCACCCACCCATACAGGTTATGCTGAAACACCACATTGAAGATCACTGCTTCATCTTCCGCGATAATCTGTTCATCCACCAACCACACGGGCGCATATTGCTCTAAATGTGGCACGGCTTTAGTGTCGCGTTTTTTCAACAGCGCGGCGTTATCACTCATGTTGATGTGTTCTCCCTGTCGATCTCGGTGCTATTCATACTGCGTATTCTAGCGGTTTGATCCGCTTTTCAGCAAGAGACAGCGCGGCACACTATGGGCGATCTGCCTGTGCGCCGCTATAATCAGCGCCTTACCTCCAACAGAATGAGTGATTCCGCGTTGTTTTCACACGATACCTTTTTATCGCCGTTCACATGGCGCTATGGCACCGATGCTATGCGCGCGATCTGGAGCGAAGTACACAAACGGCGCATCTGGCGTCAGTTGTGGGTGGAACTTGCCCGCGCGCAGCACGCCGCCGGCTTAGTCGCAGCGGAGCAAGTCGCTGATCTTGCCGCGCACGCCGATCAGATCGACATTGAGCGCGCCGACGCCATCGAAGCTGAAATCCACCATGATCTCATGGCAGAAGTACGGGCTTATGCCGAACAGTGCAGCATTGGCGGCGGCATCATCCATCTGGGGGCGACCAGCGCCGACATCGAAGATAACGCCGATGTGATCCGTATTCGTGCCGCGCTCGATTTGATCATCGATAGCGCGCGCGGGTTGTTATCCGCCTTCGTTGACTTGATCGAGCAGCTTGCCGATCACCCGATTATGGCGTATACGCATATTCAGCCCGCCGAACCCACCACGATGGGCTATCGCTTGGCGCTCTATGCCCAAGACCTTGCCACCGATCTGGATACGCTGACGCAAATTCGCAGCAAATTGCGCGCGAAAGGTTTCAAGGGCGCGGTTGGCACGAGCGCCTCTTACGCGCAGTTACTCGAAGGCACAGGACTCGCGCCCGCCGACTTTGAAACGCAGATTTTGCGCGCGTTCAATCTCGACGCCTTCCCCATCGCGTCACAGGTTTACCCACGCAAACAGGATTGGCAAGTCGTCAGTGCGCTGGCAGGCGTGGCGGGCAGCCTGTATAAATTCGCGTTCGATCTGCGAATTTTGCAATCGCCCGTGATCGGGGAATGGTTCGAGCCATTCGGCAAGCAGCAAGTCGGATCATCCGCGATGCCCTTCAAGCGCAATCCGATTAACGCCGAGAAGATCGACAGCTTAGGGCGCTTCGTCGCGTCGCTGGTGCAAGTCACGTGGGATAATGCTGCCCATTCGCTGCTCGAACGCACGCTCGATGACAGCGCCAACCGCCGCGAAGTGCTGCCCGTCGCCTTTCTCGCCGTCGATGAGATGCTGCGCGTGGCAACACGGATTGTGCGCGGCTTACGCATTGATGAAGCCGCCGCCGCGCGCAACTTCGAGCGCTTCAGCGCGTTTTCCGCTGTCGAGCGCGTGCTGCTGGCGGCGGTCAAGGCGGGCGCAGATCGTCAGGTGATGCACGAACGCTTACGCGCGCACAGCCTCAACGCTTGGGCGGTGATCGCCGATGGCAGCCCTAACCCACTGGCTGATCTGATCGTGGCGGATGCCGACATCACGCATTATCTCACGGCAGACGCGATCCGCGCGCTGCTGGATGCACGTCATCACGTGGGTGACGCGCCTGCCCGCGCGCGCCAATTCGCCGCCGATTTACGCACTTCACTTCGCTGAATCAACTCATGAACAGGAATGAACGACTATGCCCCGTGCGCTGCTGAGCGTTTATGACAAAACCGCGCTGATCAACTTCGCGGAAACGCTGCTGCAATTCGGCTATGATCTCGTCGCCAGCGGCGGCACTGAGCGCGCCCTGCGCGATGCCGGCTTGCCCGTGACTTCCGTTGAACAGATCACCAACATGCCCGAACTACTCGATGGGCGGGTGAAAACGCTGCATCCGGCGATTCACGCGGGCATTCTCGCGCGCGACCGCGCCGACGATCTCGAAGCACTGCGCCAGCACGGTTTCGCGCCGATCAACATGGTGGTCTGCAATCTCTACCCGTTTCAGGAAACTGTCGCGCAGTCGGGCATCACCATGCAGGATGCGCTCGAACAGATTGACATCGGCGGCGTGACGCTGCTGCGTGCGGCGGCGAAGAATTTCTTGCACACGATTGTCGTCAGCGATCCGCATGATTACATTCGTATCACCGACGCGCTCAGCGATAGCGGACTAATCGATCTAGCGCTGCGCCGCGAATTGGCGGTCAAAGCGTTTGCTCACACGCGCGATTACGACACGGCGATCCATGCTTTTCTCGCGCAGGATTCCGCGCAATCCTCACTCGCGGAAACACTGCCGCACAACCTGTCCTTGGGCTTGCAGCAGATCGAACCGCTGCGCTACGGCGAAAACCCACATCAAACGGGCGGATTTTACAGCCGACGTTCCACTGTGGGGCCGCTTGGCGGCACAGTCTTGGGTGGCAAGCAGTTGTCGTATAACAACATTCTCGATCTCGATGCGGCGTGGCGCACAGTCAGCAGTTTCACCGAGCCAACCGTCGTGATCGTCAAGCACTTGACGCCGATTGGCGTTGCCAGCGCGCCCACACTCACAGCGGCATACGCGGCGGCGCTCGAAGCTGATCCCGTATCGGCGTTCGGCGGTGTGATCGCGGTCAATCGGCAGGTGGATCAAGCCTTGTACGATGCGCTTGGCACGTTGTTTGTCGAAGCCATCGCCGCGCCATCCTTCACGACCGACGCCCAAGCGCTGTTTCACGAAAAGCGCAAAAATTGCCGCCTGCTGCAAGTTCCAGCGACCTATGACGGTATCGAGTTGGAAATTCGCAGCGTGCATCGCGGCTTTTTGGTGCAG
>JBGSRB010000115.1:0-2664 GCA_041737735.1 Anaerolineae bacterium
CCGACGCCGCTGCCCCTGTTCGCGCTGCCCGACGCGCGCTTGAACGTGGCGTATACCAGCGGCAGCTTGGCAATCGCCAGTGATGGGCGCACGATGGCGACCGCGAACTTTCTCAACAACACGATGACGCTGCTCGTTCCCTCTTTTGACCGCCTGCTTGCGGAAATTCCGGTGGGCAACGATCCGCGCGGTGTGGCGTTTACCGCCGATGGATCGCGCGTGCTGGTCACGAATCGGCTGGATAGCACGCTATCCGTGGTTGATGTTGAGGCGCTTGCGGTCTCCGCCGTGATCCCGTTGGGCGGCGCGCTGCCCCTACAGCGTGATCACTGCCGATAACCGGATCGCCTATGTGACGTTGATGGGCAGCGCCGGCGTGGCGCTGGTTGATCTGGATGAACTGCGCGTGATCGACTTCATCCCGACGCCGGACGCGCCCGCGGGCTTAACCCTATGGGGCGATTTTCTCTACGTCACGCATTTCTGGTCAGGACAGTTGAGCTTGATCTATCTGCCGTCGTTGCGCGTGGTGCAAACCGTCGCCACCAGCGCCGACGCCGCGCTGTTTCAAGCGCTGGAACCCGACATCACACGCGGGATCGCCTATCTGCCGCAAACGCGCTTGAACGCGCAGAACACCGCGCTCACGTTTGACAGCGTGGCTTTTCCGGTGATCAACGTGGTCAACCTGCGCGATCTGGCGCTCAACCGCGAGTCGCGCATCGCGCTAAGCGTGGCGGATCGCCCGCTGAATATGCCGTTTGCACTGGCGTTGGATCGGTTCGCACAGCGCTTGTATGTCGCCAATGCGGGCAGCGACAGCGTAAGCGTGATCGACCTCAACACGGGTTTAGCGCGGGCGCATGTGCGCGTCGGCTCGAATCCGCGTGCGCTGCGCCTCAGCCGCGACAATACCCTGTTGTATGTGCATAACGCGCTCGATGGCACGGTGACGACGATCAGCACGACCAGCTTTACAGTGGTTGATGTGCTGCCGATTGTCGATTTAACCACGTCGATTGACCTGTTGATCGGCGCTGAATTATTCCACACCGCGCGCGATGCCCGCCTCAGTACCGATGGTTGGCTGAGCTGCGCGACCTGTCACTTCGACGGTTTAAGCGATGGGCGGGTGTGGTTGGGTTTCCCCGACGGGCCCCGCAACACGCCGCTGCTGTATGCACTGCCGGAAACCGTACCCTATAACTGGTCAGGCACATGGGACGAACTGGCGGATGTTGAGATCAAGATTCGCGGTTTGGCGGCGGGCATGGGTTTGATCGAAGGTGATGTGTCTCCGCCGTTGGGTGATCCGCACGGCGGGCGCAGCGACGATCTCGACTTGCTGACGGCGTATCTCACCGCATTACAGCCGCCCGCGAATCCGAATCGCGCACCCGGTTGGATGCTGACGCGCGGACGCGAAATTTTCGAGCAGCAGAACTGCGCCGATTGCCATGTGGGACCCGCTGGCACGAATCTTCAGCGCTATGATGTTGGCACGGGCTTATCCGAACTCGAACGCGCTGGCATGGAGTTTGATACGCCGTCGCTGCGCTGGTTGTGGTTGAGCGCACCGTATTTCCACGACGGCAGCGCGCCGACCTTGCATGATGTGTTCACGCTGTCGGGCGCGCATCAATTGATCTATGATGTGTCACCCGAAGACATTGATGCGTTGGTTGCTTACTTGCTCAGCTTGCCGCAGAACTAACCGCGCTGACGCCAACCCGCCGCGCGATCCACGCCGCCAGCGTCAGCAGCGCCAGCGTGATCAGCACGTGCAGCCCCATGCTGATCACGATGCCAAGCTGCAATGCCAGCAAGCTTAATGCCTCATTGTCGCCCATAAACAGCGACAGCGTGAGGAGCAAGCCGCCGTCGATCATCGTGAGCAACGCGCCGATGGGCAGAGCGATCCATTCGGGTTCGTTGAGGTAGGGGTTGAATGACGCCAAAATCAGCCCGAAGACAATCAACGTGATGACGATCCCACCGAAGTTGAGCAGCGATGCCAAGCGCCCGCCGCCGCCTTCCGTGCGGGTCAGCAGCGACGCGATCACGCCGATGGCGGCGCTGGTCATGCCGCCGACCAACGGGTAAATGCCGATCAGCGCCGCGCCTGTGATCACTAAAGGCAGCGGCATCGGCACGTTTTGCGGCGTGATCTGGTTGCCGGCGGCAACACCGATGAACAACACGATCAGCACACGCCAGATCAACAGCGGGCGCGTGGTCACGAAGGAAGTTTGCAGCGCGCCCCACCACTTGCCCCACACCAACCGCCGCGCGTCGATGCCAGTCAGCAGCAGCCCCTCCCACGTGCGATTTTGCCGTTCGCGCGCGATGCTGTAGGCGGCGTAATTGAGCGTTTGCGATAAGTGCGTGAGGTGCTGCGCCATCAGCGCGCCGCACAAGAAAAACAGTGCGAAACTGTAAGCGCTGGTGATATTACGCTCGGCAATGGCTAGCGGAACTTGCGTGAGAGCGGCGATGTTTGCAACCTGCTGCTGCGCCACGTGCAGCACAGCCGCGCTGACCAGCAGAAATATCAGCAGGATGCGCTGCCCGCGCGCGCGCCGCGCTTTACCCGTGCGCTGAAGATGCGCGATCTCAGCACGGGCAATCGGGTTATCACGCAGCGCGCGCGGCAGCGGGCGATTC
>JBGSRB010000636.1:0-8460 GCA_041737735.1 Anaerolineae bacterium
TGCTGCTCGGCGCGCTGATCGCAGGCATTGGCGCGGCAGTACAGGCAATCCGGCGCACGCAGGGGGATGATCGACGGGCGCGATCCGCGCTGCTGGCGATCACGGTCGCGCTAGCGGTGATCGGCTTGTTTGATCATTATCCATATACGCTGCTGCATCTGCAACTGGCATGGTGGTCGTGTTTGGCGGCAACATTCAGCCCCGAAATGCGCGCATTGACGCCGCCACACTGATCGCCGAATCGCAGCCACGACTCACCCGACTCTCACGCGCTCCTGCTAGACTAAAAAAACTACAGTCAAGCTATCCATTGGGATTATTTAACAATGCTGACTCGTGAACGGGCGGTCGTACTAGGCGGCGGCATCGCTGGCTTGGTGGCGGCGCGTGTGTTGAGCGATTTTTACGCCGAAGTTCACATTATCGAGCGCGACACCCTGCCCACTAACGCGGTGCATCGCGGCGGCGTGCCGCAGGGACGGCATGTACACGGTTTACTAATGCGCGGCGCGCAGTTATTGGATGAACTGTTCCCCGGCTTCACGCACGAATTAGAAGTCAACGGCGCGCCCCGCCTCCATTGGATGCGCGATACGGTGCAGTTACTCGGCGCGGGCTTCACGCCTTCCTATGATAGCGGCGTGGAAACAGTCGCGTGCAGCCGCCCCTTCTTGGAACATTATCTGCGGCGGCGCGTGTTGGCGCTGCCCAACATCAACCTGATTAGCGGGCAGAAGGTGATCGGGCTGGTCGCGGATGTCACCCATGCGCGGGTGACCGGTGTGCGCTTAGCAGCGCGGCATGGCGATCACGACGCCGATCATGATGTGCTGAGCGCTGATCTCGTGGTCGATGCCAGCGGACGCGGTTCGCACGCACCCGCTTGGCTGAGCGAACACGGCTATGCCGCGCCGCCTGAAACCCACATCGACGCCGGACTCGGCTACGCGACCCGCGTCTACCAGATGCGCGACGGCTACGATCCCGGTTGGAAAGCGATCTTGATGCTGACCACACCCGCCCGTCCACGCGGAGGCGTGTTCACGCGCATCGAGCATGATCGTTGGGTGCTGACGCTGGCAGGCACGGCGGGCGATTTTCCGCCGACCGATGAAGCGGGCTTACTGGCATTCGCCCACGCGATTCCCGCGCCGTCGCTGCATGAAGCGCTGGCGCACGCCGAACCGCTGACGCCGATCTACGGGTATCGCCGCACCGATAATCAGATGCGCCATTACGAAAAACTCGAACGGATGCCGTCCGGCTTCATCGTTATGGGTGATGCGGTGTGCGCGTTTAATCCGGTGTATGGGCAAGGCATGACCGCCGCGACGTTGGGCGCATGTGTGCTGCGCGACTGGCACAGCGCGGATGATCCGCTGCTCGATGGGCGGGCGTTTCAAAGTCGGTTGGCGTCGGCTGTCGCTGATCCGTGGCTGATGGCGACCAGCGAAGACCTGCGCTATGCCACCGGACACGTCCCGCTGTCCGCGCGCGTGGTCAATGGCTACGTCGATTGGTTGATGCGCGCCGCCGTCGACGTGCCGGAAGTCACGCAGGCGTTTTTACAGGTGCTGCACTTGGTCAAGCCGTCGGCGTCGCTGTTCCACCCCCGCCTGATCGTCAAGCGTCTTCGCAGTCGCGTGTAAACTTTCTGTAAACCACCTGCTCATGCGCTACAAACCCTCTCACAGTATTTGCCCAAGCCGCGTTATAATGCCTAGCTTGTGTGTTTACTTACAACGATGGAGCCACGAGCATGATCGAAGTGGAAAACCTCGTCAAGCAGTATGGCGAAGTGACCGCCGTCAAAGGCATCAGCTTTACCGCGCGTCCCGGTCAGGTCACGGGCTTTTTGGGTCCTAATGGTGCGGGCAAAACAACCACCATGCGGATGCTCACCGGCTTTATGCCGCCCACAGCGGGCAGCGCTAAAGTCGCCGGGCATGATGTGTTCAACGAGAGCATGGCGGTGCGCCGCAGCGTGGGCTATCTGCCGGAGAACGTCCCCCTCTACCGCGATATGAGCGCACGCGCCTACCTTATGTATATTGCCGAGATTCGCGGCGTGAAAAAACGCCGTCAGCGCGCTGATGAAGTGCTGGATCGGGTTGGATTGTCCAGCCGCGCCGACAGCCGCATCCGCACGCTGTCGAAGGGGATGCGCCAGCGCGTTGGTTTAGCCCAAGCGCTGCTGCATAACCCGCCCGTGCTGATCTTGGACGAACCCACCATCGGCTTAGACCCGCTGCAAGTGCTGGAACTGCGTTCGCTGGTGGCGGACTTGGGGCGCGATCATACGGTGTTGTTCAGCACGCACATTTTGAGCGAAGCCGAACAGGTCTGTGATCATCTGGTGATCCTCAATCAGGGCGCGATTATCGCGCAAGGTTCGCCCACTGATCTGCGGAGTCGCCTGCAAAGCGGCGGGCGTGTGCTGGTGCGCGTCAATGCGCCGACAGGCGATGCGCTGACGCTGATTGACCGTGTGCCGGGCGTCGCTAGTGTCGAAGTCGACGGCGACGAGGTGGGCATCATCGCTACGCCTGCCGTTGGCGCTGATCCGCGCGCAGCGATTGCCCAAGCCGTGATCGCGCAGGGCTGGCAGTTGACCGAACTGCGCCCGCTGGCGGTTAATCTCGAAGAAATCTTTCTGGAAGTCACGCGGCAGCAGGCGGGAACCACGCCCCCGTCCACCATCCCCGCAGTTGTGGCGACTGACCATGAATCAACGGACAATGAGGTGAACGCATGAGCGAGATGCCCTTGCAATCCAATAACGTGACCACGCGCGAACGCTCAACCACGCCCGTTGAATTGGGCGGCAGTGTACCGTTTTGGGCGGTGTATAAGCGCGAAGTGTCGGCGTATTTCCGTTCGCCCGTCGCCTATGCGATTGCGTTTGCGCTGCTGATGTTCTTGGGCGTGCTGGTCAACGGCTATATCGCGCAGGCGAACGGACAAGGGCCCGCCGATTCGACTTTAGCGCCTAGCCTGCTCACGTTCTTGATGTTCCTGATCGCGCCGCTGCTGACCATGCGCCTGCTGGCGGAAGAATCACGCGAAGGCACGCTCGAAGTCTTGATGACGCTGCCCATGGGCGATTTCCAATTCGTGTTGGGCAAGTGGCTCGCGGCATGGACGTACTACACCGTGCTGCTGCTGCTGACGCTGGTTTATCATGTCGTGTTCACCATCATCGGCGTGCCGGATAGCGGTGCGGTGTTCGGCTCGTACTTCGGCGCGTGGCTGTATGGCGGCGCGGTGTTGGCGATCTGCATGATCTGGAGCGCCGTCACCGAAGATCAGATCGTCGCCGCGTTCTTGGGCGCTGCCAGCGTGCTGGTGCTGTATCTCGCGGACGTGATCTCGCTATGGGTGGGCGGTCAGGATGGCACGAACAGCGCCATCGCCAACTTTGTGCGCGAACTCGGCTTGACCGCGCATTACAACGCGACCATGGCGCGCGGCATCCTGCGCGCGGAAGATGTGGTCTACTTCGTGTTTTTGATCATCGGCGCGCTGTTCATCACCACGCGCATTGTCGAAACCCGTCGCTGGAGGGCTTAACATGACACAGCCAACACAACCAAACTTGGAACCATCACCCGAACAAGAGCCGATCATCCCGCCAGTGTATCTGCTGGCGCTGGCGGCGATTGGCTTTTTCGTTGCCTTGATCGCGTGGGTGTCGCAGCCGATTTTCGGCGTGGTCGGTTTCGCGGGCTTAGGCATCGGCATTCTGGCGCTGCTGGCGTGGATTTTACTCGCCCCGCAGCAGGCACTCGCCGTGGTCAGTGGACGCACCGCGCGTTTTGGCGGGGCGAGTTTGTTCGTCACGCTGCTGCTGATCGTGGCGATGGTCGGCATTTACAGCGTGGTGCGGAATGCGAGCGCGCGCGTTGACCTGACCGAATCGAATGACTTCTCGCTCACGCCCGAATCGCGGCAAGCCATCAGCGCGCTTGGCGCTGATCCCACCCTGCCCAATGTCGAAATCATCGTGTTTTACGGCGCAACCGCCGGGGTGCAGCGCGATCTGTCGGAACCGCTGTTTGAGGATTACGTCAGCGCCAGCGGCGGCAAGATCAGTTATCGCTATGTCGATCCCGACACCAGCCCGCAGATCGCGCAGTTGTACAACATCACGCGCAGCGGGCAGGCGGTTGTTCTGCTGCAAGGGGAAACCACCAGCGAGAATGCCCAACTGCTCGACTTCGTTTCGCAGGAAAGCATCACCAACGCGATTTTGCGCGTGGCAGCGGCGGGTGAATTCGTCGCCTACTTCCTCACCGTGACCGACGGCATCGACGCGGGCGCGACTTTCGTGCGCAACAATCTGATCGAAGTGTTCGACTGGACGATTGAAGATGTCTCGCTGGTGCAGTTGCTCAGCGCGGAAAGCGACGTGCAGCTCATCGATCCAAACCGTGATGGCTCAGTCTTGGTGATCCCCGGCGGCAGCGCTGTGCTATCTGACGTGGAGCTGACGCTCGTCACCGATTATCTGGCGCAGGGCGGCGATCTGATCCTGTTCGCGGGCAGCAACTTCAATGACGAAAATGTCTCACTGGCGACGGGCGAAGCGCTCAACGCCTACTTGTGGGAAAATTTTGGCGTGCGTTTCCGCAACGACATCGTGCTTGATCCGGCGCTGTCTTTCCAATCGGCGCTCGTCCCGGTCACGGTTGATCTCAGCCAAACCAGCCCGATCACAGCCGGTTTTAGCGCGGCGGGGCAAGCGGGCGTCGTGTTTGAACTGCCACCGAGCATCGAGATCAGCGCAACGCCGCCCGATGGCTTGGTCATTTTGCCGTTGGCGCGCACTTCGGAAACCAGCTATAGCAAGGATGATCTGCCCGCGCTGCTCGCCAGTGAAGACGCCAGTCGCACCGAAGGTGACGCCGCGGGTCCGTTCAACTTGGGCGTCTCGGTCGAGAACCCTGCGACAGGCGCGCGTGTCGTCTTATGGAGCAGCACTTCAGTGCTGGCGGATGATTACGCCCAGTTCACGGATCGCGGCGTGCTGAATGCGCTGGTCGCGTTGGGCAGCTTCACATGGGCAACTGATTTTGACAGTTTCTTCAACACCGTGAACATCGTCCAGCCCGCCCGCCCGCAGGATCAACCGATCTTCGCGGATGCCGCCACGCTCGGCACGATCAATCTGGTGGTCGTCGGCATTTTACCCTTCGGCGTGCTGCTGATCGGCGTGTATGTGTGGTGGAGCAGCCGCGAACGCGCGCGCTCGAACTAACTAAGGAGGCAGTGACCCATGCGTTTCAATCGTGGAACGATTCTGTTTGTCGCGGCGCTGCTGGTGGTGATCATCGGCGCGCTGGCGATCAGCAACTTTCAAGCGACCGCCCCCGGTGAAGCCACGCCGACACCCGGTGTTGAAACCGGCGCGCTGCTGCCCATCGAAGCGGCGGGCGCGATCACGCAAATGCAAGTGATCGACACGTTATCGGGTGATTTCACCACCCTCGCGCGCGCTGACGCAACGTGGACGATCGACGGCTCGTATGCCCAAGCGGATCGCGATCCGCAGGCTTCGTTGATCGACACGACAGCGGATAATCTGGTGGCGCTCGAATACACCAGCCAGATCGCTGACGCAACCGAGTTGGAAGCGTTCGGTTTGGCGTCGCCCGCACGCGTGATCGTGATCACGGCGGGCGCAGACGTGTACACAATTTATGTGGGCGATCGCGCGCCCACCAGCCCGCGTTATTACGTGATCGTGCAGGCAGGCGCGCCTGATCTCGCGCCGCCGCCTGAAGCGACAGCCGAAGTCACACCTGAAGCAACGGTTGAAGCGACGGTCGAAGCAACGGCTGAGGTTGCGCCTGAAGTTACGCCTGATCTGCTTGAGGAGTTCGGGTTGCCCACACCAGCGCTGACGCCTGTGCGCCTGCCCGACTCATCCGTCACGCTGACGGGAACATATACGGTGTATGCTGTGCCGCAAAGCGCGATTGATACGCTGTTCGGTTGGCTGCTGACGCCGCCGTATGCGCCGCCCACACCGACGCTGATCCCGCTGCCGACGCTGGAAGCGACCGTCGAGATCACGCCCGAAGCGACAGCGGAACTTGAAACGACGACGGAACTCGAAGCGACGCCCGAAGTGACTGACGCCCCGTAAACACAGGGGACAGCGTAAACATTCGGGGGACGGAAAACAAATGCCGTCCCCCGCTAATAACAGTTAAGCTGCTTCTGGCGGCGGAATGCGTCCGAACAAGGCGCGGAATAAGAACAGCACGCCGAACAGCGCGACCGCCCCACCGATGCCTAGACCCATGAGCCACAAGGTATTGCTGCCTAATTCGGTGTACACGGTCACGCGCGCATCATTGGGGTTACTGGGGTTGTACAGTAGATTGACTTGTTCTCCCACGCGAAAGCGCGCTGGATATTCGCTTTGCGGCTCGGTAAATTCATACACGCGGGCATCGCTCGTTGTATAGCGCACTACGGGACGATAAGTGTCCGGGCTAGTATCGCCCGATGATACCTCCTCCAAGCGAATCACTTCACCGCTTCCCGTTTGAGCTTGTGCCACGAATGTTTGCACCGCCCGCATATCCACAATGACAATGCCGACGAATAACAAACCCGCTCCTAGAAAAACCAGCGCAAGCACCACGCCGCTTATCCGCTGCCGTCCCTCGCTCATGTGCCATTCACCCGCATGAAGATGCGCCATCATCACCATCAGTATAGGGTGAATGGGGTGTCGTGAACCCTCAAATTATGTGGGGTTACTCACTGGGATTGCTCCATGCTGACGCCGAATTGCGACGGCGCGAACACCATCACATACGCGCGATCCGCTGGTATATGATTGTAGGGCGTGTACGTAGGCGCGTGCGCTTCGGGAAAAGAGTCATAGATCATGAGCAGCGTTTCGTTAGCGCTGGCTTCGACGAAAAACACATAATTGATGTCACGTGGCAGTTCTGCCAAAAAGCGCGGCGTGATCACATCGAGCGCCACCGACAACAACGGCAGATACCGCCCCGGATTCTCGCCATTTTGCAAAGCCAGATAACCCACAAAGTTGCGCGGCACATTCTGATCATGTTCGGGCGAGCCGATCAAATATGGCTGCGTGCCGCCCGGCACGGTCACAATGCGATGCGCCGCTTCCAGCCCATCGTGATAGCCCTTTTGATAACGTGTTTGCGCGTTCAAAATCGGAATATGCACGGCGAAATAATAGACCACGCAGGTCACCACGATCACGCCTGCGGCGCTGTAAACCACGCCGCGCGTAAAGCGGGCGCTTAAACGTGCGCGCGGCGCTTCCGGGATAATCAGCGGCAGCCAGTAGCGCAGCCCCACCGCGACCGCGATGCCCAACGCGGGCAGCACCACGGCGTAGCGTGCTGAAAACAACGTATCGCGTAAGAGGCTGACGCCGCCGCTGGTTGCCGCGATCCACAGCGGGATGATCAGCAGCGGAGCGGGAATGCGCCACAGCGTATAAAACACGCCGAACAAGAACAACGGAACTAGCCAGCCCACGACCAACGGCTCGTCGCCGCCATAATAAACCGCCAGATCGCGATGGGCGATGTATGCCCAAACCGTCGTCAGCGTGTGGCTGAAATGCTGCTCAATATCTTCGATCTGCAAGCCATCCGCCAAGCGTGAGCGCAGCCCTTCGGAATTGCCCATATCATCGAAGCGCCCGAACAGCGGCTTATCCTGCCCGATGATGCCCGCGTAGACTGGCAGCGCGATCACGATGGCGGCAAGCGCGGCGATCACGATGCCGCCCCACTGCCGGCGCAGCCGTCCGCGCGTGACGATGATCATCACGATGAGCCACACGGCAGCCAGCGGCGGAAAGAGCAAGCGCCCGCCTTCGTAGAAATACTGCGTCATGCCGATGCCCACGCCGCCCGCCGCCCAATCCGCGCGCTGATTATCACGCAGCCCGCGCGCGATGAACATCAAACCGAGCGTGCCGAACAGCGCATCCGCGATCTGATTCAGCGCGATGCGACTGAACTGTACATGCGACGGCAGCACCGCCACCACGATCATCGACAGCAGCGCCAAGCGGCGATCCCCGATGGCGCGCGCCAGCCCATACACCGCCAGCAGATTGAGCGCGCCCACAATTGCGCTCGGCAAGCGCAGCGCGAATAAGTTGTGATCGAAAATTTGCACCGCGCCCGCTTGCCAGTAGGAATAAATCCAGGTGTACGGCGATTGCCCACTCATTGGCGTGATCAACGGGCGAAATGGCGTCCATTCGAGGTGCAGCACGCCATCCGTCCAGTGCAGCTCATCGATCAGATAGAGCATGTAATCGCCCACATCCCACACGCGAATCGCCAAGCCGAAGGCGAAGATGACGATCACGGGCAGCCATTCGCGCGCCCATGCCCGCCAGTCGATCCGCCGGATCGCGCTCCACACGATGCGCGGCGCGCCGCCCAAGCC
>JBGSRB010000220.1:0-7886 GCA_041737735.1 Anaerolineae bacterium
GCCGCGCCCCGCTTCATCCATGCCGACGATGGCGCGGTAGTGCTGCGTCAGCAAGCCTTGTTCAAGGTTGAGGCTGGCGGTCAGACTGGCGCGCATACATTCCCTTTGACCAGTTGCGGCGCACATGCCAAATTTCGCGCAGCATGTTGAGCGAATCTTGGACTAAGCGCATTCGGCTGTCAGCATCGAAATACCACGTGATCGGCACTTCGCGCACGGTATAGCCACGCCGCCGCGCGATGAATAGGATTTCCACATCAAAGCCGATGCCGTTCATCTGCTGCACGCTGAATAAATCTTCGGCGGCGGCACGGTTGAACATCTTGAAGCCGCACTGCGTGTCTTCAAAATCGGGCAGCGCAAACAGCTTGATGATCAAATTGTTGACGCGCCCCATGAAATGACGATATTCCGGCTCATCGATGCGGCGCGCGCCTTCACCTTCGCGCGTGCCGATGTTGATATCATAACCGTCGCTGTGCGGCGGCAGAAATTTGACGATTTCTTCAATCGGCATGGAGAGATCAGCATCGCAGATGAAGCGGTGATCACCATGCGCCGCCAGCATCCCCGCTTTGACCGCCAAGCCCTTGCCGCGCGTTTGCACTTCGAGCAAGCGAATATACGGGTGGGTTTGCGCGTACTCGCGCGTGACCTCCGCCGTGCGGTCATGGCTGCCGTTTTCGACCACCACGACCTCAGCGCTGAAGCTCTGCGTTTTCAGGAAAGCGTCGATCTTGTCGAACGCAATCGGTAAACGGCGTTCTTCGTTGTGCGCCGGAATGATGATCGACAGCAGCGGCTTGTGTTCGCTCACCCTAACACCTTCTTCATAGATGCAAAGCACCACCGACTCGGCGTGTCACTGATGCGGCGCGCTCAACAGCGCTTCGATTTCGGCGGCGCTCAAACGGCGCTGTGCCTGAATCGCGCGGCGCTTGCGTAAGAGTTTAGGCAGACTTAGCACGCCTGCCAGCATTCCGCGTAAACGCGCGCGCGCCGCTTCCCCCCGCCATGCGCGCAGAGCTTCCCACGCGAGGGCGAACTGCGCGCGCAGCACACGTCCGCCATATTTGCGCCACAAGGGATAATTTTTAACCAGCACAAAAATCAAATTGCGTCCGTCGTAATAGCTGGCGGTGACGCCGCCGCCCGTTGCCGACAGATGATGGTACACGATTGCATGGGGTGTGTAAAGACAGCGCCACCCCGCTAGATTCGCCCGCCAGCCCAGATCGACATCTTCGAGCGAGAAGAAGAAATCATCATCGAGCGTGCCGATCTCATCGAGCAGCGCACGCCGATACACCGACGATCCGCCGCACGCACTGAACACGTACTCTTCGCGGTCGAACTGACCGTCATCGCGCTGCCACACGCCGCGATTGCCCGCGCGCCCGTCGATCGTAAAGTAGTCGCCCGCCGTGTGAATATGATCACGCCGATCAAACAGCAGCATCTTGCTGGCGACGCTGCCCGCTTCGGGATGCCGCGCGAACGCATCGATCACCGCCGCCGCCCACTTGGGATCAGCTTCGGTGTCATTGTTCAACAGCGCGATGAAGTCGCCGCGCGCGGCTTGAATGCCGACGTTGCACGCGCCCGTAAATCCGCGATTTTCCGCCAGTTCGATCAGCTTGACCCACGCATATTCCCGTTTGATCAACGCTTGCGATCCATCGTGCGAGTGGTTATCGACGACGATCACTTCGATGTTGGGATAGGTCTGGCGTTCAAGCGCAGCCAAGCAGGTGGGCAGAAAGCGCAGCCCGTTCCAATGGGGAATGATGATCGACAATAAGGGCGACTTGTTCAGGGCATAATCGTGTGTCATACCCTCTAGTTTAGCGGAAAAACGCGCGTGTTGTGATGGAAGAAAGCCGCGCAGCTCGGTCTATATTTTTGCAAAGCTCTTGCAAACACGTTAAACTGCCATAATATTCGCCCGAATTTTTGGCAATATCCATCTATTGCCATTGGCGGGTCGGCAGCATATGCTGTGTAATGTCTTAACTGTTACAAAATAAAAGGGAGATGACTCATGGTAAAACGCGCATTAGCATTTGGGCTGGTTTTTATGCTGTTGATGGCGGGCGTTGTCGCCGCGCAAGACAGCGTGCAGGTCGGTGAGATCACGCAGCGTGTTCTGGATCGTGGGCGCTTGATCTGCGGTGTGAATGACCAACTGCCCGGCTTCGGTTTCCCCAACGATGCGGGTGAATTTGAAGGCTTCGACGTTGATTTCTGCCGCGCGCTGGCTGCCGCCATTCTTGGTGATGCCAACGCTGTCGATTTCCGCCCGACCGTTGCCGCCGACCGTCAGACTGTGCTGCAATCGGGTGAAGTTGACGTGCTGATCCGCAACACCACGTGGACGCTCAGCCGCGACACGCTGTGGGGCGTGACCTTCGCGCCGACCACCTTCTACGATGGTCAGGGTGTGATGGTTCTCGCCGAAAGTGGCATCACCACGCTGGAAGACCTCGAAGGCGGCATCATCTGCACCAACGCCGGCACCACCACCGAGCTGAACATCACCGATGCGATGGAAAGTCGCGGGCTGGCTTTCGACCTGCAAACCTTCCAGAACTTCGATGGTGTGATGGCGACGTTCTTTGAAGGTGGCTGCGATGCCGTGACCACCGACATCAGCGGTTTGGTGTCGCGTCAAGCCGTGTCGCCCGATCCCGGTGCGCTGCAAATTCTCGACATCGTGTTGAGCAAGGAACCGCTGGGACCTGCCTCGCCGCAAAGCGACCCGCAGTTTGCCGACATCGTGCGCTGGACGGTCTACGGGCTGATTCAGGCGGAAGAATTCGGCATCACCAGCGCCAACATTGATGATTTCCTCGCCAGCGATAGCCCTGACATTCAGCGTCTGCTCGGCACGGGTGAGAATCAAGCGGGTGACTATCTCGGTATCCCGAATGACTTCATGGTCACGGTGATCCGTCAAGTGGGCAACTACGGCGAAATCTTCGACCGTAATTTGGGTCCCGAAACGATCTTTGGTCTGGAGCGCGGCGTCAACGCGCTGTGGAGTGATGGCGGTCTGCTGTACGCCATGCCGTTCCGTTAGATCGGCGATGGTTAAGCTTGAGTTTGGCGGGTGGTGTGCGCGCGGCGCGCGCCACCCGTGTTTTGAATAACGCATTTTCAGGGGGGCGGCGATGGCACCGACAAACACAGCGCGCAGCGCACGAAACACCACCCTACTGGGATCGCTGCGCGCGATCATGAGCGACTCGCGTTTTTTACAATTACTTGGGCAAGCCATTTTTTTGATACTGGTGCTGCTGGTGCTGGCGCAAACCGCTGGCGACATTAATCGCGCGTTGTCGTCACAGGGCATCACCACCAATTTCACTTTTTTGAGCAATCGCGCCGGTTTCGCCATCGCCGGAGCCGAAGGTTACAGCCCCAACGATAGTTACTGGGAAGCGTTCCAGATCGGTTTGGCGAACACAATGAGCGTGGTGGTCGCAGGCTTGACGCTGGCGACGATCCTCGGCATTTTGTGGGGCGTCTTCCTGCTTAGCAGCAATTGGTTGATCCGCAACATCACGCGCTTTATTGTCGAGCTGCTGCGGAATACACCGCTGTTGGTGCAAATATTCGTCTGGTTTTTCGTCATTATTTTAGCGCTGCCGCAACAGAACGATGCGTTCACTTTTCCTAGTGAAGGCGTGTTGTTCATCCCTTGGCGTTATGCGCTCTATGTGCTGGTGATTGTTGCGGCGGCGCGCTCGTTGAATCAAGCCCACGCCGAACAGCGCACCCTGCGCGAGATGGTGCTGGTCGGCGCGCTGGCGGCGTTTATCACGCTGGAAGTGGCGAACGCCCTGCGCTGGCGCGACGCCGAGATGCTTGGCTTGTTCGATCCGGCGGGCGCGCTGGCAATCGAACGCTTGGTGCTGTATCTGCTGGTCAGTTTGGGACTGATCATCGGCGCATGGGTGTTGCTTAAGCCGCCGCTGCGGAGCATTATGTTAGCCGCCGCCGTTGGTCAATTGATCGCGGGTTTCGTGTTTTTGCTTGGCGCGCTGCCAAACGACGGTCTGCGTTTGGAAACTTCCCCCGCTTTCTATCTGAGCAATCGCGGCTTCGTCTCGCCGCAAGTGCTGACCACCGGACGCTTTAGCGAATGGTTCTTGTTCGTCGTCGTCGGGATCACCGTCGCTGTGCTGTCATGGATTTATCTGGGGCGCATCGGTGAACAAACAGGCGAACCACAGCCGCGCCTGCGCTATGCCCTGATCAGCATTGTGCTGTTCAGTCTGATCGGGTGGCTGGTCGTCTCCAGCCAGCCAGCACCATCGACCATCGTGGTCGAGCGCAGCGGTGAATTGGTGACGCTTCCGCTGGACAGCGCGCGTGCCGAAGGCTTGCTTTCGCTCGAAGAAGAACGCCAATACAGCACGCAGCCCTTCATCGTGACGACGCCCGAACCGCGCGGTTTACGCATCGCCAACGGGCAAACGCTCGATCAGCGTTATCTGGCGCTGGTGCTGGCATTGGTCACGTATACCGCCGCTTTCATCGCTGAGATCGTGCGCGCGGGCATTCTGGCTGTGCCACCCGGTCAAACCGAAGCGGCGCGCGCCCTAGGCTTAAACGGCAATCAAGTGCTGCAAAGGGTGATTCTGCCGCAAGCACTGCGCGTGATCATTCCACCCTTGGGCAACCAATATCTCAACTTAGCAAAAAATTCCAGTTTGGCGTTCGCCATCGCCTACGCTGATGTGTTCGCGGTCGTGAACACGATCATCAATCAATCCGGGCAGTCGGTGTCGGGCATTCTGATCATCATGGCGACTTATCTCGTGATCAGCCTGACCATCGCCGCGATCATGAACTGGGTGAACGGGCGTTTTCAAATCGTGACAAGGTGAGGCGCACATGGCAACCGCAAGCGAACCGCGCAACCCGCGCGTGGTGGTAAATTACGACGAACCTGAGCGCCGCCAACCACCGATTGCGGTGGTCGGACCTATCGCGTGGATGCGCGATAACCTGTTCAAAAGCACGGGCGATACGATTGTCACGCTGGTGGCAGGCGCAGCCCTGATTGCAGGGACAATCGGCATCTTCCAATGGGCGATCAGCGAAGCCAATTGGTTCGTCATTCTCAGCAATTTCCGCTTGTTCATGGCGGGACAGTTCCCGCTTGAGTCGCTGTGGCGCGTGGAACTAGCGGCGCTGCTGTTCGCGTTCGCGGCAGGTTTCGCGCTGTATGCGTTTGCGCGGGTGTCGCGCGCGCTGCTTGTGATCATCGTCGCACTGATCGCGGTATTTTTCATCGTGCCGCTGGTGATCGGTGTGCTGGTTCCACCCGCCGCCTCTTACCTGAGCGCGGGCGATGTAGCGATTGAATCCGGCACGGTGACAGAAACGCCGCGCTCGCAGATCGCCTTTATCGCGCGCGCTGGCGAAACTGTGACCTTCACGCTCACCAACATCACCAACGATGCTGACCTGCTGGAAACTTCCGGCTTCACGGATCGCGCGGCGAATGCGCTGTTCAATAATGCGTTCAACCGCTTGAGCGCGCAGGATCAACTTGAGCAGTGGCAGCGCGATCTCCAAGGCGATCTGCTCACGGAGCGTCAACGGGCGACCCTGACGGAAGAGGTTGCCGACGCGGAGCTTCCCGCGCCTGTGAGCGAAACTTTCGCCCTGAATCAAGCCCCCGTGACGCTGCGCCTGTTCGATGCGGCAGGCGTTGAAATTGACATGGGCGTGCTGGATGCCGCTAATCCGTCGGTGAGCATGAGCCTGCCCGACGACGGTTGGTATGTGCTGGATAAAGCCGTGAACGACCCGGATGCCACGTCGGTCGCATTGATCCGTGCGGATAATGTGTATCCGCTGCGCGAACGCAACCTGACTGAAAGCACGGATGCAGGCGGCACACGTCGCCTCAGCGAATATGTGCGGATGAGCGATGAGTTCACCACGCGCGCCGAGCGCCCCGTCACCGACGCGGGCGACAACGTGCCGATCATCCTCATCACCGATTATTCGTATCAGGGCGCGCGCCCGCTAACCGATTATCTGGTGTTGTTCGTTGCGCCGTTGTTCAGCATGTTAGCGTCGCCGACGCTGCAATTGGTGATCCTCGGTGCGTTGGGTTATTTCGCCGCGTCGGGCTTGATGCGCGTTCTGCCCGCGCGCACCAATTTGCGCGCCGAACGGCGGGGACAGCTTCAGAATATCGCCTCGTGGGTGCTGCTCGTCTACCTGATCGCGCTGTTCCTGCTGGTGTATGGCATCAACGGGCTGACCGGCACCGGTTTAGGCGTGCTGTTCTCGCGCTTTATTTGGGTCGGCTTGATGTATTTCGTCGGCGTCAGCATCGGCGCGCGGCAACCGTATGGGCGTCCGCTGCTAGCACTGCTGCTCTTGTTGGTGATCGCGCAAACAGTGATCGCGGAAGGCATCACGCTTGATTCCTTCCTTACGCCGTGGGCAGCATTTGCCGAAGGCGCGATCCCGTTCGGGACGTTCCTCACGAGCTTGCCGTTAGCGGCGATCTTCGCCGTGATCATCTGGGTGCTGATCGGCTATTACGCCGCGCGCATGGGCGCGGGACGCGGCAACTTGACTCAGTCGCAGTTGGTGCGCGCCTTGGGTATTTCGGCAGTAGGCTATGTCGTGGCGTTCGTCGTGCCGATTCTGATCTTTGGCACACTGGCGGATCAAGCGGCGTTAGTGCCTGTCGCCGCCGATAACCTACTGCCTGTCGTCAACACGCAGCGCTGGGGCGGCTTTTTGCTGACGATGCTGCTGACCATCGTTGCCATTATCGCCTCGTTTCCGTTAGGGGTGCTGCTGGCATTGGGGCGGCGCAGTTCGCTGCCCGTCGTCAAATGGACGTGCATCATTTACATTGAACTGGTGCGCGGCGTGCCGCTGATCACGGTGTTGTTCATGGCACAGTTACTCGTACCGCTGGTCAATCCGGCATTGGCGCAGGTGGATAATGTGTTTCGCGCGATGGTGGGCTTGACGTTGTTCAGCGCGGCGTATCTGGCGGAGAATGTGCGCGGCGGTTTGCAATCAGTGCCACCCGGTCAAGAAGAAGCGGCGAAAGCGGTCGGCTTGAGCGGCTTGCAAGTCATCACGCTGATCACGCTGCCGCAAGCGCTGCGCGCGGTGATCCCGGCGTTGGTGGGTCAGGCGATTGCGCTGTTCAAGGATACATCACTGGTCGCGCTGGTCGGCTTGATCGACCTCACGGGCATGTCGCGCAGCGTGATCGCGCAGCCGGAATATGTCGGTTTGCAGACCGAAGTCTACCTGTTCATTTCGATTTTGTATTTCATCGTCAGCTATGTGATGGCAGCCATCAGCCGCCGCATTGAAGCCAGCGGCAGCGGCGCGGCTCGACGCATGTAGACGTTAGCCTGCTGCGGGGCGATCTTCACGGATCGCCCCGTGTCATTTATGCTGATGTTATCCGCGACCGCCGCCGAAACACCAACGGCAGCAGCAAAATCACCAGCGCAGCGATCAAGATGAACGGCGCGATCTGCGTGATCATCGGCAGCAACCCCACCGGAAGCAACCCCAACGTCCACACCATGCCCGCCGCCGCGCCTGCGATCAGCACCATGCCGGGCAGCAGGAGTCGTCCCTGTACCGGACGCGCAATTCCGCCCGCGAGAATGAACGCCACGCCCACCGCCGCCAGCAGCAGCGGATACGCGCGCGTGAGATCGATGCCGCTTGGTTGCAGCGCAAAAGCGACCACCGCGCTGATCGCAACCAGCACCAACGCGACGAAGATCAAGCCGCGCGACCAGCGCCCCGACGCGATCCACGCCGCGAGCAAACTGATCAGCACGCCGCCGAACACACCGAGCGCGATCAGCGTCGGATCGACG
>JBGSRB010000259.1:0-5844 GCA_041737735.1 Anaerolineae bacterium
GCAAACGCGGCCAGATATTCGCAACATCGCCATCATCGCGCATGTTGACCATGGCAAGACCACACTCGTAGACGGCATGCTCAAACAAAGTAACGTGTTCCGCATCAGCGAAACCGTGGGCGAGCGTATTCTGGATTCCAACGCGCTGGAACGCGAGCGCGGCATCACGATCTTGGCGAAAAACACCGCCGTGACTTATCACGACACCAAGATCAACATCGTCGACACGCCCGGTCACGCGGATTTTGGCGGCGAAGTCGAGCGCGTGCTGAATATGGTCGATGGCGCGCTGCTGCTGGTCGATGCGGTCGAAGGACCCATGCCGCAGACGCGCTTTGTGCTGCGGAAGGCGCTGCAACAAGGCTTACGCATCATCGTGGTGATCAACAAAGTCGATCGCCCGCATTCGCGTTCGGAAGAAGTGCTGAACGAAACATTCGACCTGTTCATCGAACTGGGCGCGAATGATCGGCAGGTCGATTTTCCGGTGATCTACGCCGTCGGCTTAGACGGTCGCGCTGGCACGGAAGCCGACGCGCTCGAAGACACGCTGCGTCCGCTGTTCGAGACGATTGTCAACGAGATTCCCGCGCCGACGATTGACGCCGATGCGCCGCCCAAGCTGCTGGTGACGACGCTCGAATACGACAATTACAAGGGGCAGATCGGCGTCGGACGCTTGCAGTCCGGCACGCTCAAGCGCGGCGCGCCGGCGATTCGCATCACGCCGCAGGGCGAACGGATCAACGGGCGCATCGATTACCTGTTCACCTATCACAACCTGACCAAAGTCGAAGTGGACGAAGTGCAGGCGGGCGATATTCTGGCGTTCGGCGGCTTCGATGCCATCGGCATCAGCGATACGATTGCCGATCCCGCTGATCCCACGCCGCTGCCGCCGATCAGCGTGGAAGAACCCACCGTCCGCATGACCTTCGGCGTGAATACGTCGCCCTTCGCCGGGCGCGAAGGCAAAAGCGGTTGGGGAACATCGCGCCGCTTGCGTGAGCGTCTGTACAACGAAACGCGCAGCAATCTGGCGTTGCGCGTCGAAGATGGCGACTCGCCGGAGCGGTTCGTCGTCAGTGGGCGCGGCGAGTTGCATCTGGGCATTCTGATCGAAACCATGCGCCGCGAAGGGTATGAGTTTGAGGTCAGCAAGCCGGAAGTGATCCTGATCCGCGACGCGGACACCGACGAAATGATGGAACCCGTCGAAGAAGTGCATATCGAAATCGCGGACGCCTACACCGGAACGGTCGTCGAGATGCTCGGCGGTCGCCGCGCCCGCATGATCGATATGTCCACCGAATCGGGAACTACGTTCATGAAATATCTCGTGCCAACGCGCGGGCTGTTGGGGCTGCGTCCCAAGTTCTTGACCGCCACCAGCGGCATGGGACAACTGCACAGCCTGTTTCACAGCTACGAGCCGCTGTCGGGTGTGATCCCCGGTCGCCAGTTTGGTTCGCTCGTGGCGTGGGAACAGGGTACAGCCACGGCATACGCCATGCTCGACTTGCAGCAGCGCGGTTCGTTCTTCATCGCGCCCGGCACGGAAGTCTATGAAGGCATGGTGGTGGGCGAACACATCCGCACGGAAGATTTAGCGGTCAATGTGTGCAAGGCGAAACAGCTTTCCGCCGTGCGCACGGTCTACTTCGATAAAGAAGTCAAGCTCAAGACCGCGCACGATATGAGCTTGGATGATTTCATCGAGTTTATCGCTGAAGATGAACTGCTCGAAGTGACACCGCTCACGCTGCGGGTGCGCAAGCGCACGCTGAACAACGAGAAGCGCTTGAAGGAACAAAAAGCGCGCGAGAAGTTGGTCGAAGCAGCGGGTTAATTCACACAATCACGCACGGGGCGCGCCCAGATTAATTGGGATACCGCGCCCCGTTTTGATTCTGCCGCTTACGTCTCTAACAGGCGCGCGGGTCGGCTGGTGATGTAGATCGGCTCGTCGTTCGCGCTGATCAAGCGCAAAATGCGATGTTTCTGGCGCTGCGCGTCGTCGAGATCGCCCCAAAAGCTGATCGTGCGCTTCTGCCGATTGGCGATGTAGTGCAGCGTCGCCAACACGTGCGAGCAGCCATAGCCGCCGTTCTGCGCCCATGGACACGTGCAGCGCGCGCTGATCGCCGCTTCGGGCAGCGACTCGACCGTGACAATATGCTGCAAATTCGGGCTGCTGCGGCTGCTGACCACATACACCCCGCGCGACACGCGCCGCACGATCAACGCGCGACTGCGCCGCTGTAACCGTTTGATGTCCTTGGGTTTCATGAGGGCTTTCACGCCTCCCACTGGCTAACATTTTGGCTTGTCTTTCCCCTTCATTATAGCACAGATGGTCTATAAAATGTATCAGAAATTGGGGGGATTCGGGTGAGGATAATTAAGGTATTTTGGCGTTTCAACCCCTCACCCCTCCCCGAATGTTGCCTACGGCAAGCGCAAGCTAACGGAGAGGGGACTTCTTACGCCCCTTCTCCCCACGGGCGTAGGAACAAGGGGCGCGCGGCGGCGGATCAAACTCGAACTTAGCGCCCCATCGCCCCCGGCAGGCTTAGATCACCTGAGGCGATGTCGTAGACGCCCGTCACGCACAAGAACGGATCGTGCAAATTGGCGTTCACCTGTAAGCCAGCCGTCACGCCATCGAAGTTGAAGTTTTCAGCGTAATCCAGTTCGGCATGAGCGACGGTGACGACAACTTCACTGCGGAACAACTCGACGGCATAGTTGGGGCTGTCGATCAGGATGGGCAGTTGGGGCCACGTGTCCGGCACAGCCGGCGACTCGCCCGCGGGAATGTCGCGCACTTTGAGTCCGCCGACGCCGCAGGCTTCATCGGCAACCAGCACCACCCAATGACTGTGCCAGATGCCACCATCGTTCGTCGGATCGCCGTCGCCATCTTCATCCCATAGCGGGGTATCATCGAAGTCAGGATGCGCGGTCACGACCAGCGCGAGGATACCCTGTTCCGGCTCAAAGCCGACCAGCGCTGTATCGAGTGAAGTGGGCCACACATAGCTGAACACCTCAGCACCCGCGACCGCGCCGCTGACGTCGGGAAGCGTGACTCCGGCTTCACCGCTCACCGCCATTTGAAAGAACAGGTTGGAACCTGCCCGACTCACCTGCGCGAAAACGATGTCAAACTCAGGCGCAACGTCCGCCGATGCGTCAGCGTGAATTGCTTCACCATCATCATGCGCGGCGACAGGCAGCGCCAGCAGGGTTACGAGCAGCAGTAGCAGCGTGATCCGGTTGAACATGGTGTTACTCCTTGAGTGAATTTGATGTTGTCCTCACTGTAGAACAGGCGCTATAATTAGTCCAACAGCTAGTTTGTATTGTTGCGATAAGTCAGGCTAATGATGATGGAACTGCGCCACTTGCGTTATTTGCTTGCCATCGCGGAAGAAGCCAATTTCACACGCGCGGCGGAAAAGCTGTTTGTGTCGCAATCGGCGCTGTCGCAGCAAATCCAAGCGCTGGAACAGGAAGTCGGCACTGTGCTGTTGGATCGCTCGAAACGGGGCGTGCGCCTGACCGCGGCGGGTGTGGTTTTGCAGCATCATGCTCAGCGCGTGCTGCGCGAATTGGATCAAGCCAGCGTCGCGATGCAGGAACTCGAAGGCTTACAGCGGGGCGAATTGCGCGTGGGTGTCGTGCAAACGGTGAATGATTACCTGCTGCCGTCGCTCGTTACGCGCTTTAACGCCTGTTATCCGCAGATCAAGTTATCGGTGGAGGAACTTTCAGCCGATGAAATCGAGGCGCGGCTGGAAAATGGGGACATTCAAGTTGGGCTTGGGTTTATGCCCGTCTCGACGCCGAATATTCACGCCGAAGCGCTGTTTGTCGAGCAGTTGGTGCTGATCGTGGCGCGCGATCATCCGTTGGCGGATCGGGAGTCAGTTCCGGTCAGCGCGCTGGATAAGCTGCCGCTGGTGCTGCTCGCCAACACCTTTTGCACCCGTCGTTTGTGGGAAGAAAACGCCCGCTTGACCTCGGCTCAACCGCAAGTTGTGATCGAGATGAACACGGTCAGCAGCATTCTGGCGGTGGTCAAGCGGACGGGCTTAGCCACCATTTTGCCGAAAGCCACGCTGATTGATCAGTATGCCGATGCGCTCGTGGGGCTGGAACTGTACGATCCCACGCCATCGCGTCAAGTGGGGTTGCTCTGGCATCAGCACAATTATCTGTGTGCCGCGTCGCGGATGTTCATCGACTTGGCGCAGGAAGTCAGCCTAGAGATCGCGTGAATGATCGCGCTTAGCCGCCGAATGTCACGAACTGCGCCTGCGCCTGCGCGCGCAAGGCAAGTTCGCTGACCGTGAAGCAGTGTACCTGCGTGATCGCGCTTTCGGTGCGCGCCTGAATATCCGCGATCAGTTGGCGCGCGAAGGGTAATTCCACGTCGTCACAGGCGATGCGCTCCACGCCCGCAGCATCCACCACCAGCAGATGATTCGCTCCGGCGCGCCCGGCGAGATCGATATTCTTCCGCAGTTCGATCATGCCGTGCGTGCCAGTCACGAACAGGCGCACATCGCCCCATGTCGGCATGCCGGCGGGCGTCAGCCAATCGACGCGGATATACCCCGTCGCGCGTTCGCTGTGCAGCAGCACTTCGCCCATGTCTTCAAACGCGGGGAACTGGTGAAACCGCGCCTGTGCCACGTGTGCGCTGGCGATCTCGACCTGTGTGCTGCCCGTGAACAGGATGAACTGATCGATCTGGTGGCTGGCGAGATCGTTCAGAATGCCGCCATAACGCTGACGGTCGAATGTCCAGTCGGGGCGCGGCTTGCCCTGAAACAGGCGATGGGGTCCAAAACCCGTCGTTTGCACCACCGTGCCGATGCGCCCCGACGCGGCGATTTCCAGCGCCTTGACGGTCGCAGCGTTGGCGATGCGTTCGCCAAAAAAGATGCGATAGAAGCGCTGTGTTTCCGCCTGCACCACGCGCACGGCGTCCAGTTGATCGCGCGTGGTGAACGCGGGCTTGGCGCACAGGTAATCTTTGCCGTGCTGCATCACGCGGATGCCCAACGCGGCGCGCTCATCATGCGGAACCGTGCCGACGATCAATTGCACGTCCGCATCGTTGAGAATCTCATCCACGGTGCGCGCGTGCGCCACCTGCGGATAATGTTCTGCGAATGCGGCGCGCGCTTCCGCCGCCGGATCATAGAACCACTTCAGATGCGCGCCCGCGTGCAGCAGCGCGTTCACCTGCCCGTAGACGTGTCCGTGCGCCGCGCCGATGGCGGCAAACGTGATGCTCACGACTCGGACACCTGTACCGCGCCGTTCATGGCGTAGTAAAACGGATCGTCGGGCGTGATCGCGCCGCGCAGCACGCGCGCCCCCGTGAACGCCGATTTATACAGGCTGGCGCTAAAATCGAGAATGCGCCGCGCTTCGTCGCCGCTCACAGGCGGACGCACACCACGTTCGAGCGCGTCTAACACTTCGCTGAGCTGCGCTTCATGGTTGCTGACCACGTTATCGTGCAGCGCCTGCCAGTGCTGCTGCGCGGTCGGGTTGTCCTCGCCATCGGGCAGCGTGAATGTCCAGTCTTCATTGCGATAGCGATATAAACTGTTGACTTCGATGCTCGCCTGCTGAAAATCCAGACGCATATAGGTTTGCTGATGCGGTGAGAGCGCGCTGTTGGTGATCGTTCCGAGCGCGCCATTGGCGAACCGTACCAGCGCCATCGACACATCCTCGACTTCAATCGCGCGATCGAGCGTGCCAGCCAGCGCCGTCAGTTCGACCCAATCTCCCAACAGCCACAGGAACAGATCAGCCAGATGA
>JBGSRB010000266.1:0-1804 GCA_041737735.1 Anaerolineae bacterium
GCGCGTGCCAAGCGTAGCCGAACGGGTGGAAGCCTTCGGGCAGAACGTCCCCACGCTGCTGCTCAACCTGCGTAACGCCGCACTCATGTTCAACTGGAAAGGCGACGTGGCGTGGATCAACAACTTACCCAACCGCCCCGCCTTCGATCCGGTGTCGGGCGGGCTGCTGTTGGTCGGCGTGGGTGCGTGGATCGTGTGGATGATCAGGCGGCGCGATGCAGTCGCGTGGATGCTACCCGTGCTGTTGCTCGTGATGATGCTGCCGTCGGCGCTGTCGATTGCGTACCCGATTGAGAACCCTAGCGCCACGCGCATGAGCGGCACGCTGCCCGCCGTCTATCTGCTGGTGGCGTTTCCGCTGGCACTGCTGATTATGAGTATCCGTCGCGCGTTGGGGCGCACCGGGATCGTCGTCGGCTTGACGACAGCGCTGGCGCTGATCGCGTTCAGCTATGCCGAGAACGATCACGCCTATTTCAGCGATTATCGCCTTGCCTACACCGCCAATTCGCAGCCTTACAGCGCGGCGGGCGATGTACTGCGCCGTTTCGCGGTGGATGAAGGCAGCGGCTATGGCAACGCCTTCATTATCTCGTACCCGTTCTGGTGGGATCATCGCGCGGTGGGCATCGAAGCGGGACGCATCGACTTTCCGAACACGATCCTCACGCCCAATGATGTTCCGCCGTATCTGGCGAACGCCGCGCTGCGTATGGGCGAGTATCGGCTCGATCCTGACCGCGAGCTGCTGTTCTTCCTCAACCCGGGTGATCAACCAGCGCTCGATTGGTTGCTGGAAAACTTCCCAGCGGGCGAGTGGCGCAACATCCCGACGTATCAGCCCGGCAAGTCGTTTAACATCTTTCGCGCGCCCGCTTTGGGCGTGAACGGCTTGAACGAGTGGCTGGTCGAACGCGATCAACCATCAATCGCAGGCTGACCCTGTGAGGAAAAGCGCGCAACTGCGTGTATTATCAACGCTGGTAGGGGTTGGGTGTGTCCAACCCTTATTTATGTAAGCATCAACAGGGATATTCATGCAGCCACAACCCGACCTTGTGACAGCACCAACCACCAAACCGCGCGCCGCGCGTCGTTTCGGGCGTGATAACGTGATCATCGGCGCGACCCTGCTGATCATCATGTTGTTCGGCGGCTATTTTCGCTTTGTCGGCTTGAACTGGGACGACTTCACGCATCTGCATCCCGATGAGCGCTTCTTCACCGATGTAGCGCAGGGCATTGGGCGCAACCTCAACCCCAGTGGCAGTGAAGAGGATCGAGCGGCGCAAATCGCCCTGTGTCGTGAGCGCTATCCCGACACTGACGGCAGAGGCGGCTATTTCGACGCTTATTGTTCGACACTCAACCCGCTCAACGCCAACAGCATACACGGTTTGTATGTCTATGGCACGCTGCCACTGTTCATCGCGCGCGGCGCAGCGGATATTTTCGCGCAGTTCACCGATTTCGTCGCCCTCGCGTTTTACGATAACCCCGATTACAACGGCAATTTCTGGATCACGTATGACGGCATACATCTGGTGTGGCGCTTCATCAGCGCTTTAGCCGAAATGGGCGTGATCGTGCTGGCGTTCGTCATCGGCACGCGGATGCACGACAAATGGATCGGCTTGCTGGCGGCGTTCCTCTATGCCGCGACCGTGTTCTCGATCCAGATGGCGCATTTCGCCACCACCGAAGCGATCACCAACTTATTTGTGGCGGTGGCGCTGTTGGCGGCGGTGCTGGTGCAGCGCGAAGGCAAGCTGAGCAGCTATGTAATCTTTGGCATCGCGTTTGG
>JBGSRB010000270.1:0-30375 GCA_041737735.1 Anaerolineae bacterium
CGATCACCCCAACCCTATCCGGGTAGATAGCGCTGCGTCATGGCATCATGCACGCGGTTGATCACGCGCAGCACCGCATCAGGACAGTGATCGCCCACCACACCACCTTCTTCGATGAAGCTGTTCCGCAGAATTTTGCCCCAGTTGCCTGTGCTGCGTAATTTAGGATCGAGAATGTACTGCTCGACTGTTTCCGCCGCGTGACCGGTCGGCGGCTCGATCATGCGCTCAAGACTCATGTACACGTCGTCGATCTCGCGCGGGCTGACCTCATCAACATCTTCCAGCACACGGTGCATAAATTTACGCTTCAGCACATAAAATTCCGACAGCGACACTTCGCGCCCACTGTGCAACTTAAGCGTGATCTCGCTGCCTAAACGGTCGCTTTCATCCTGCATCGCCTGAAATGCCCCCAATTCGATGGGCCCCAGCATGTCCCACATATTTTTGTCAGCATACATCGGTTCGAGATCGCAGCCGTGTTTGCGGAAGTAGGCTTCGATCACGACATGCGAGAACTCGAAATCGACCAGCACCGCCGCCATGCGCGATGCGCTGATGTTGGTGGGCATTCCGGTTGATTCCACCGTACACACGCGCTTGGATGTACTCAGATCAGGACGCACGCGCCCAATCGGATTGTGCATCAGCGAGATCGCCTGATCGTGATACCACTCGTACATATTGGCGCGTCCGGTGGCATTGGCGCGTTCGAGCTTGAGCAGTTCAGCGTAATATCCGAAATCGGTCGTGTCGAAATGCGGGCTAAGCGGAATATCGAGATAGCGCCCGGTCGCCGTCGTACCGCGCAGATATTCGCGCGTACACAGCAGTTCGGGGTCACACGTGCCATTCACAAACGGACTGCCCTTCAACACCGCGCCATTAGCGACAGCGGTCGCGCTTTTGAGCATGGTGTGAAACGTGAGCAAACCCAACGCTTCGCTGCGTCCGGCGATGTCGATGTGAATATGGCAGCCCTGATTGCGGAACATATTCACATGGTGGCAGGTCGCTGGATCGATGGCGTAGCGCTGCTGCGCTTCCAGCAGCTTCGCGCCATATTCGGGAAACAAGCCGTTGACCTCCAGCATGAGATCGACGGCGGTCGCCACTTTCGGATAAGGCGCCATCTTAAAATCGGATTCAGTCGGGTAAGTCGCAAACACGAGCGTGCGTAAACCCGTCTCCTGGCTCGACGCCGCCAGCGCCGAAAGAATGCCATTTAAGGCGCTGCGTGTTTTGTGATAGCCCAAGCTGGGCGCGATGTGCGCTTCAACCTGATACTGACACGCTTCACGGTCAAGGCGCGGATACACGCCGATCCGCAGCGCGTGGTTGTAATAGGCTTGCATGAAGCCCTGCACATCGTCTTCCGACGGTGGTGCGCCATCGCCATGCACCAAGCCCAGTTCGATTTCCGCGCCCAACACGCGCAAATGCGTAAGCGAGTCTTCCGTTTCGGTGATATTGGTGTGATTCACGCTCGGGTTGAGGTTATACGGCACGATGCTTTTGCCAATGGATGCGCCGCTGCGATAGCGCGCGCTGACCATGCTGCCTAACACGACGCGCCGCCCGTTGATCTCAACGTAGAACACGTTGCCTGTTTCCGGGTGGTCAACGTCAAAACTGGTTTGCACGGGCGCGCCGACCGCTTCCGATAGCGCGGCGATGGGCAGCGTCGTCAAGGTGTCATCGCTTGCTAAGGTTTCCAGCGCTTTATTGAACGCGCGCCGTTTCTGCTCAATCTCTTGCCAATCAATAGCGTGGCTGTAAGCAACCAGCGTGTCGTTGGTGGGCAGCGCCATACGAATCCCTCTCAACCGGCTTGAATTACTTAGCATGTTGTCATCGGTAACTATTGTGGATCAGGCGCGCGCGACGGGCAAGCGGCAATCAGTGGAAAAGAATCGCATTTGCGACTATCATTGAACCATAAACTGGTTTTAGCCCCGCTTCGCTCAACGGAGGCGCGCCGCATGACGACGATTTGGTCACTGCCCATCATCGAAATTGCCGATCTGGGAACGATCCGTGAAAGCCGCCCTACGGCGCTGCTTACCGGAACCCGTGCATGGAATGCTGTTAGCCCGCTGCTGCGCTTGCCGTTGGTGGTGCAAGCTGAACCCTTGCGCGTGACGCGCGAGTATCTCAACCCATTGGCGGACGATCTGCCGCCGCAGGTCGAAGTCATCTACGCTGTTGGTGGTGGCATGGTGGCGGATTGTGCCAAGTACATCGGCTATCGGCGCAACCTGCCCGTGATCGTCATCCCGACGATTTTAAGCGTTGACGCTTTCTTCACGGCGATTGTTGCCGAGCGCGTCGATGACACGGTGGACTATGTCACGACGGGACCCGCCAGCAAAGTCGTGATCGACTGGGATGTCATCGTCGGATCGCCGCGACATCATCGTGGGGCGGCAATTCTCGAACTGCTGACCATCGTCACGGGCATTCTCGACTGGCAATATGCCGCCAATCGCCGCCGCAACACCCCCGACACGCGCTTTGTGCCGTGGGCTGCGGGCTTGATGGCGGGCATCGCGCAGCAGGCGTTCAAAATTGCCGATGGCGTGGGCAGCGGTAAGATCGAAGCGCTGCGTAACCTGCTCGACTTGATCTGCATGGAAGTGCAGCTCACTAATCAACTGGGACATAACCGCCCGCAAGAAGGCAGCGAGCAGTTTTTCGCTTACGCGGTCGAGTCACGGTTGGGGCGCGGTCGTCCTGTTCCCTACGCGGATATGGTCGCGCCGGGCATTCTGTTGGCGGCGGCGCTGCATAATCAGGACATCGCGCCGATCCGCGAGACCCTGATGCAAGCGGGCGTGCGCTTGGATCAAATTCCGATCCCGACGATGCTTGAAACGCTCAAGATTCTGCCGGAATATGTGCAGCGCCATCGCCTGCCCTACAGCATCTTGAACGATTTCAACCCGACAGATGATCGTATCAACGATCTGCTGCGCGACACCGGCTTGGACTCGCGGCGTTAACGACGGCAACTAGATCGATTTTTTGTGGGGCGGCACGTTCAATGTGCCGCCCGTTTTATGTTCGCGGATTCATCCCATGGGATTAACCCACCCAGCAAAAGGATACAGTCATGATTCGCTTTGGAACCGACGGCTGGCGCGCCGTCATCGCGGATACGTTCACGTTTGCCAATTTTGCGGCAGGTGGCGCAAGCCGTCGCTGATTACGTGATCAAGCAGCATGAAGGCAGTGAAGCGCCGCAAGTCGTGATCGGTTATGACACGCGCTTTCTTTCGGATCGCTTCGCCACCGAAGCCGCGCGCGTGCTGGCGGGCAACGAGATCGTCGCGTGGCTGACGCGCACCGACGCCCCCACCCCGGCGATTTCCTACAATGTGCTGGAAAAAGGCGCGGACGCGGGCATCGTGATCACTGCCAGCCACAACCCGCCGCGCTATAACGGCTTCAAGCTCAAGGCGCATTATGGCGGCAGCGCAACGGCGGAACAGTGCGCGCTGGTCGAAAAAGAAATGGAATACATGGAACTCGAAGCGCGCGGACCCAACCTGATGGATTATCAGCACGCGCTCGATACAGGCTTGATCCGCCGCTTCGATCCGTCGTGGTCGTATTATCAACACCTCAGCACGCTGGTCGATCTCGACCTGATCAGCGCGGGTGAAATCAATATCGTCGCGGATGCCATGTGGGGCGCGGGGCGCGGCGCGTTCGCCAACATCCTCGCGCGCACGCGCTGTCATGTGACCGACATTCGCAACACGTTGAATCCCGGTTTTGGTGGCATTCACCCGGAACCGATCACGCAGTATCTCACCGAATTGGTCGCCGCTGTGCAGCGCACGCAAGCCGCCGTTGGCTTAGCCACCGATGGCGACGCGGATCGCATCGGCGCGGTGGATGCGCTCGGCAACTTCATCGACCCGCACAACATTTTCGCGCTGGCGCTGCGTCACTTGGTCGAAGTCAAGCAACAACGCGGCGGCGTGGTCAAAACGGTTTCAACTACTTTCATGATCGATAATCTGGCGGCGGCATATGACCTGCCACTGCATGAAACGCCCGTCGGCTTTAATCACATCGCTGACCTGATGATGAAAGAGGATATTCTGATCGGCGGGGAAGAATCGGGCGGCATCTCGATCAAGGGACACATCCCCGAAGGCGACGGCATCCTCATGGGCTTGCTGCTGCTGGAGATCATGGCGCATCATCGCGCGCCGCTGCACGAGATCATTGCGGATTTACAGGCGCAGCACGGACCCGCCCACTACGGACGCATCGACGCGCACCTTGCGCAGCAGCGCCCCAAAAAGCAGATCGTGCAGATGATTCAGGATCACGCGCCCGCCACGCTCAACGGCGAAACCGTCGCGCGCGTCGATACGCTGGACGGCATCAAATTCTATCTGCATGATCGCAGTTGGCTGCTGATTCGTCCGAGCGGCACTGAACCCGTGTTACGCATTTACGCCGAAGCGCGTTCGCCCGAAGCGGTCAAGGCGCTGCTCAATGAAGGCGTGGCGATGGGTCAAAAAGTAGTGGGTTAACGCACGTTCAGCAGCACGGACTCACGAAAGCGCGCGGGCGGATCATCGGTACGCGGCACACGCACGAGATCGGGCAGCGTATAATGTCCGATCTCGGCTGTGATCGGCATGAGCGTGTTGGGAATGTCGAAATAGTCCGCCATCACGATCACGCGATCCCCGACGCGCCATGTGTGCCGCGACAGCGCCACATCGCTGATCGCGGCGGGATCGCCCGCGCCGTCAGCATTCCAGCGCAGATGATGAAACATCTGATAGGTGTTGGGCGACGCATCGGCGGTCACGTCCCACAGTGTCGAAATGCGGAAGCGATCCCCTACATAGCGCGCACGATAGCCCGTTAACGTAGTGCCATCGGCAAACGGGATCGGTTCGTCCAGCAGATCAAAGCCCGCAGGCGGCGTCACGCCGTCATAGCGCGCAGCGATGAACGGCAGCGCCCCCACACGGCGCGGATACTCGACATAAGCGCCCGTGAGATCGGCGGCTTCGAGTTCTTCCCACGCTTGAAACGGCGCAAGTGTCATCATGATCGTGGCGGGATGCGGCGGCAGGATTAGCAGCGTCGTCCCGTTGATCACGCGGTGATCGCGCCCCCAGAGCAGCGCGTTAAACACTGCGACTTCGCCATCAAGCGCGGGATCATCGCCATGCGTGAAGAACAGGATCGGTGTTTCGACGCTGTAAGCGGCGGTGCGCGACTCGCGGATGATGCTCGACAGCGCGCTGTTCACGGGGCGGTTGACGCTGACATAATCAAGCGTCTGCACGATCTGCGTCAGCCATAATGCGGTAAGCGCGACAAGACCAACGACGACCCCACCTCTGACCCCTGACCGAATTCGGAGAGGGAAAGCAACAGCCCCCACCCCGATGATCAGCGCGACAGCGGGCAGCGCAACAAGTTGATAGTGGATCAACACGGGTGTGCTGTGACGCAGGAAAAACAGCGGCGACATCACCAGCCACACGATCAGAATTTCGATCAAGGCGCGCCGCACGTGTAGGGACGACTCATGAGTCGCCCGCGCGCGCCACTGAACCACCAAGCCCAGTACCCCTATCAGCAGCAGCACGCCGATCACAACGCTGATCAGCACGTTCTGCCCAAACGGATCGCCTTCGCCCCACGCCAAGAAGCCCCAATCCCATGCCAGCGCCAAGCGCAACAGGTTGTCCAATCCGCTGAGGCTGAAACGCGACTCACCGCCGACCGTCGCGCCAAAGTTTTGCAACACTTCGGGCGCAATCGTGGTGATATAGATGAGATAGGGGATCGTCGCGGCGAACGCCAACGCGCCGCCAATCAAGACGGGGATGAGATCACGCCACCAGCGCCAGCGCACAAACATGTAGGCTGTGCCGAGGATCAGCGCCGCGCCCGCGAAATGCACCTGCACGGTCAATCCGCCGATAAACACGCATAAGGCGATGCCAACAGCGCGGGTGCGACCGGTTTTCGTCGCGCCGAGATATGCCGCGATCCCCCATAGCGTCGCCAACGGTGCAAGTAAATTCGGCTGCCAGATATTGCGCGCGTAAAAGACCGCGAATGGCTGCGTCGCCAGCACCAGTGCCGCGATCAATCCGGCGGTGGGCGTGAATTGCCGCCCCAACCACCATACGCCGATGATCATCAGCAGGTTGAGCGCGCCTGTGTACGCCGTCGCCAGCAGCGGATCAGGCGTGATCACGAACGGCGGCGTATACAACCACACACTCGCGGGGAAAAAGGGAATGCCAACCGACGACGCCTGCCCCGCCATGACAAATTCGCGCGTCATGCGTAAAGCGTCTAGACTGATGCGCGCTTCATCGCCCGCGAAGCTGTTCACGCCCAGATGCGTGAAGCGCGCGAACGCCGCGATCAGCAGGATCACGATCAGCGCGGCGTATTCATGACCGCGCTTCATGCCAGCTCGCGCAAGTTAACGGCGCTTCGCAACCGCGATCTCGCCCTCAGAGTCGATGTAATAGCGCACATCGTCGTCAACATCATCAATGCGTTCTTCAACCAGTTCCAGCCGACTGCGCCGCTTAGCGGGACGCGACGGCAGCAGCCAATCCAAAGCGCGATACTGTGCGCGCGCTGTCCAACGCAGAATCCGCACCGTGATCAGGCGCAGATCAATCGTCAGCGGCGCTAAAAGCAGCACCTCAACCGCCAGTGGCAGCAGCCAGATCAGGCTGGCGGTCAGCGTGACAACTCCCACCGGAAACTTGAGCAGCAGATAAAGCAAGCTGCGCCACGTGCGCCCGCTGCCGAGCAGCATCCCTAAGCGTTCGCCCAAGTTCGCGCCGCGCATGTCGATATCTTCGGGCGTGTCGTGCGCGTCGATGCCGAGAACCGCCGCCATCATACGTCGATCCAGCGCCGCGAGATCGCGCGTGACCGCCAGCATGAACAGCAGCAGCGGAATGCCGACGATGATCGGAATCGTCGCCAGCGCCAACGCAAACCCGCCGAACAGCACGATCCAATACAGCGCGCCTGTCCAAAAATTGCCATACAGCGCTAACCACGACCGCGTGATCGTGCCATCGGTCAGCGCGTCTAACCATGCGTGCCGCCCATCATCCATCGCTTAACGCTCCGCTTTGTGCTATCCCCCGGTTGATCAGAGTCTATACGCAAAGTGTGCGCTCAACGTTGTGGTGAACATCACGCAGCACACGCGGGCAGCGCCTCCAGATCAATCAGCCACGCACCCCCGTTGACCCCGTTCGCCACCAGCGCGATCGTGCTTTCGTCGGGTGACAGCCACCACCACGCGCGCTCATCGGTCGTCAAGCGGATGGGCAGCGGCGTGAGATCGATCAGCTCGCCCGCTTCACGGTTGAAACATTGTAACGTGGGAACACCGTCAACATCGCGCGCGACATACATCTGGTTGACGAGATCGTCTTCGGGTTCGGTCAGCACCAGCGGCGCGGGATAATTATTGCCCGGCGAGTCGCCCTCGAACAGCAGCTCGAAAAAGTTGTTGCTGACCACGTAGAGATAGTAGCCTGTCACGTCGTCGAATGTCCCTGCCAGCACGACGCGGCGCGCATCGCGCGTGATGCCCGGCACGATCACCGACGGCGGATTGTTGAGCAGCGCCGGACTAATGCGCACGCTTTCGGCGGTGGCGGTGAAGTACAACACCGGATCGCCAAACGCGCCGAAGTAATAGGCGATGAAGCGTTCATCCGGTTGCCAGTAGATATTCCGCAGCGAATAGCTGTTGAGCGCGCTGTAAATCAAACGCGGGAAGCGTCCGTCAAATGCCGCCGAGATCAAGTCGTTCTTGGCGTCCTGATACAACAAACGATCGCCATCAGCAGCATAGCGCAGCAGCGAATTAGCAAAGATGGCATCGTCTTGAAGGCGCAGACGTTCGCGCAAGTCGTCGTCGACATACGACGCCAACGGATGTGTCAGCAGGCGGGTTGAGCGCGCGCGCGTCAGGTTATAACTATACCAGTCCCATTCGGTGAATAGGTGATTTTCGCAACCCGTGGCATAGCGCAGCGTCGTGTCGTCGATCCATTCGACCATCACCGCTTCGTGCGTGTCGATCCTCGTGATGCCGTCCGCCAGCGCAGGCGCTTCAATCGGATCGATCGGCGCGGCATTGATGGCGATCTCCAAACGCGCGATCTCGGCGTCTTGCTCGAACACTTCGAGCGGCGCGCTGAAGAAGTGATCGGCGTCGGGCTGCAAAGCGTAATCGAAGCGCAAACCCGCCCCACACGCATTGACCAACACGCCGATTCCCGCACCGATCAGCGCATTGTCGGCGTCGTAAGCGTCAATCGTCAGCGTGATGTCGGTGTAGGCTTGATCGGCGCTGGTGTTGACCAGCACGCCGCGCGCCGTGAAGATCGGCTGCCCGAATGACCCGATGCCTTCCACCCATGCGACATCCTGCGCGCTCAACGGCAGATGATCATCGGCGTGCGCGGTCAGTGTCAACGTTAGGGTAAGCAGTAAAGTGAGGATTAAGCGCATTTATGCCTCAATCGGATCATGTCGTTGACCGGGACGCAGCCCTTGTAACATGCCCACAACCGATAAATCTTCGTCCAGTGCTTCCCAATGCACCCCTGCCGCTGAAAGCGTGTAGTGTTCCAGCAGCGTAGGGTCGGCATCACGCAAGCGCGGGTACCACGCCAGCGGTGTGGCGATGATGCGCCCATCCGCCAGCGTGACGCGCAACATGGCATCGACAATTTCAACCCGAATTGGGTGATCTGCCATTGGATCTACCCGCCCCCATTCACGCGGGCGAGCGCTTCGCGCGCGGTGGCGAAATAGGTGTTACGCCACACGGCGATCTCGTAGTTGGCGCGCGCCGCGTCGAGATTACCGAGCGCCTCATGCGCCAAGCCTGCATAGTAGTAAATTTCCTCAATGCCGGTTTCGATGCCGCCCTCAGTCACCACCAGACTGTTGAGCGGGTCAACGCGCGGCAGATCGCGCAGTGTGGCGCGCGCCAATTCAAGCACGCGCTCGTACTGTCCAGCCTGATAGTAGGCGTCGAAGGGTTCAGCGTAATACCATAACATGCGGAACGGCAGCCCCGTGCCAAGCGCACGATCGAATTGCGCGGTCGCTTCGCTGTGGCGCCCTGCCAGCGTCAGAGCAACACCCAGATTGAACACCGAGAACGTATCACCGCCCGCCGCAATTTCCGCTTCGGATTGCGCGATGGTCTGCTCGATGCCGTAATTCGCATCCCAGTGATCGCCCATCACCTGCTGCAAGCGTTCCTGATCTTCGGGTTGATACAACACCATATACCCGCGCGTCAACGGACGCCAGCGTGCATCCACATCGGCATACGGAATCGGACGACCGGTGTTATTTTCCCCGTTGCCCAACAGCGGATCGTATGTGAGGATCACGCCTTGCGCGTCGTCAGAGCCCATCACGACGCGGTTATGACTCATCCAGTCTCGGAAAGCGTCGGGCCCATCGAAGTAACTGTTTTCCACCAGCACGGGAAATTCGTTCGCCACCAGCACCTTGAGCAGATCAAGCGTGCCGCCGATCCGCGCGATGCCACCCAAGCCTTGCGACTGGGCATAGCTGACCATTTCATCAAGCCGCACCGACACATCACCATCGTGCGGATTCAGCGCGCGGATCGTGTCGGTGTACGATCCTTGCCAGCCAAAATAGGATAATTGAATCGTCAGCGCTGCCGCTGAACAGCGGTTGAGTAGTTGATAGACTGGTCGCAGCCCCACTAAACGCACCTGTTCGGGGATCGTCTGTGGCGGCAGCGCCGGATCGGTGATGGCAGCCGCGCTACGCGCGCCACTAAATACGCTCGTGAACAGGGCGAACGCCAACACCAGCACAAATACACGCATAGGGTAACTCGTTTGTAAACTCTGTGGACAAGTGCGCGGGTTATTGTACACGAGAACACGCCTAGACCCAACGGCGCGCACATGAGGGGTTGACTAGAGGTTAGCTAAATGCAAAGGGCGGAGATGTGTCTCCGCCCCTACAGTTCAATCAATGGTCTAGCGCATAAACTGATCGTAATTGCGCATGACCAACTGTGCTTCAAGCTGGCGTAAGGTGTCAATTACCACGCCGACCACGATGATCAAGCCTGAACCAGCCAAGACATAAGCGGGGTTGCCCGCCACACCCGGAATGTATTCATTGGGGAACAACAGCCAGTTCACCATATCGACCAAGCCGGGGATCACCGCGATGATGCCCAAGAACAGAGCGCCCACAAACGTAATGCGCCGCGTCGTGCGCACGATGTAATCCTGTGTGCGCTTGCCCGGTCGAATGCCGGGAATAAACCCGCCGTTGCGCTGCAAGTTCTCGCTCAGGTTTTGGTTGCCCACCATGATATCCGAGTAGAGGAAGGTGAAGCCCACCACCAAGATGAAAAAGGTCAGCCAATAGCCAAGCCCCTGCTGCTGCCCGAACGTTTGATTGATCGACTGGCGCACGGGTCCATCGGGGAACAAGTTCACCAACAACGCCGGGAACGCGATCACCGCCTGCGCGAAGATCAGCGGGATCATGCCCACCGGGTTGACCTTGAGCGGAATATGCGTACTCGCGCCGCCATACTGTTTTCGTCCGCGCACCCGCTTGCCATACTGCACGGGTATACGACGCACGCCCTCGTTGATGATCACAATGCCGATGATGCTGACAATCGTGATGATCACAAACACGATCAGGTTGAAGGCGGGCTGAGTCGAATTGGTCAGCAACTGCACCAGGTTGCCCGGCGCGCTGGCGACAATGCCCGCGAAAATGATGATCGACAGACCGTTACCGATGCCCTGCTCCGTGATCAGTTTACCGAGCCAGATCGCAAACATCGTGCCAGCCGTCATGGTGATCATGACTGTCAGCGTCAGCAACAAGTCAGTGCCGAAGCCGGGGATAATCGGCTGTCCTCCTAACGAGTTGAACAACTGAATCTGCGTGATCGTTTGCAGCAGCGACATGGGCAGCGCGAGATAGTACGTGTACGTCTCGATCTTCTCGCGACCACCCGGTTCTTTTTGGATCGCCTCAAGGCGCGGAATCACGGGCGTCAGCACTTGCAAAATAATCGACGCGGTGATGTAGGGATACACGCCGTTGGCGATCACGCTGAAGTTTTGCAGCGCGCCACCCGAAAGCAGGTTTAGCACGCCGACCAAACCGCCGCTTTGCCCGTCTAACAGGCTGCGCAGCGCGACGCGATCCACGCCCACCACCGGAACATGCGCTGCAAACTGGTAAATCACCAGAATCAAGCCAGTGACCAGCAGTTTGTTGCGAATCTCGCGCAGGCGGACGGCGTTACGAAGTGCCTCAATCATGCGAAATCGTCCTTGCTAAAATGAGCGCTGGTGATTGTCCATCGTTGACGGAAAGTGCGTGTTATTGTAAGCGCACATGCCGCCACAACCAAGCGCGAATCGTCATGAACATGCAAAAAAAGGGCGAACCGCATTAGTCTGCCGCGTTCGCCCCTTCGAGAACCGTTTAGCCTTCGGCGTTAAGCTTGGCAAGCTCGGCTTTGGGCAGCAGCTTGACGGTTGCCCGCGCGCCCTTCACCTTGATCGGCAGCAGATCGACTGTGCCGCCCGCTTGCGTCACTTTTTCCTGTGCGCCTTTGGTGATGCGATGCACCTTGAGCGTCAGCGCTGTGCTGATCGCGCCGTTGCCCAACACCACCACGGGCTTATCAGCGTCGCGCACGAGGCGCTTTTCCGCCAACAGCGCGGGCGTGACCACCGTGCCAGCGTCAAACGCCAGATTCAGACGTTCGACCGTGACTTCCTGATACTCAATGCGGAAGATGTTGGTGAAGCCGCGCTTGAACGGCAAACGCCGCACCAGCGGAAGCTGACCACCCTCAAAGTATGCGCCTTTGCGTGCGCTGCTGCCGCGCGCGCCCGCACCCTTGGTACCACGACCAGCAGTTTTACCCTGCCCTGCCGAGATACCGCGACCGACGCGCGTTTTCTTCTTCTTCGAGCCGGGATTAGGTTTTAAATCGTGCAGTTTCATGACTGACTCACCTCCTCAACCGTGATGAGGTGCTGCACCTTAAAGATCAAGCCGCGCACTGTGGGGCTGTCGGTCTTGACAACACTCGCGTGCATCTTGCGTAAGCCGAGCGCCTTCAATGCAGCACCCTGACTTTTCTCATACCCAATCGGGCTGCGAACCTGCGTGATCTTGAGCTGTTTATCACTCATTGCTCGACTCCTCCGAGGCGGGTTGCGCTATCGGCGCGACCACTTCCGCCTCAGGGCGGCGCTCCCAGAACGGGCGCACCGAGTTTACGCTTTTACCGCGCATCGCTGCGACCTGTTCGGGGCTGCGGATCATCTCCAGCGCCGCCAACGTCGCCATCGCCACGTTGAGCAAGTTCGCGCTGCCCTGACTTTTGGTCAGAATGTCGCGGATGCCGACTGCTTCCAGCACGGCACGCACACCACCACCAGCGATAACACCCGTTCCGGGGGCGGCGGGCTTAAGCAGCACTTTCGCGCCACCGTATTCCGCCGTGACCGGATGCGGGATCGTCGTGCCACTGAGATAGACCTTCTTCATCTGACGGCGCGCGCGTTCCGTTCCCTTGCGAATGCTGTCGGGAACTGCGCGCGACTTGCCGATGCCAATGCCCACGCGCCCGGCGGCATCGCCTACGACGACCACGGTGCGGAAGGCGAAGCGCCGACCGCCCTTGATCACTTTGGCGACGCGCTTAATGTCAATGACGCGCTCTTCAAGTTCTTCGCGGTCCTCACGTGGTTCGCGGGGTTCGCGCTGTCTTCTATCATTCTTTGCCATCATTCACCCTTAGAACTTCAGACCGCCCTCGCGTGCGCCTTCTGCCAGCGCCGCGATGCGCCCATGATACCGGAATCCGCCGCGATCAAACACCACTGATTCGATGCCAGCGGCTTTGGCACGTTCTGCCAACACCTGCCCGACAACCTTCGCCGCCTCGACCTTGCTTTTGCCTTCAACCTGCTTGGCAATTGCGCGATCGACCGTCGAAGCCGAGATCAACGTGCGCCCGCTTGCATCGTCGATCACCTGCGCGTAGATGTTGGTCAGGCTGCGGAACACGCTCACGCGCGGACGTTCACCCGAACCAGCCAAGCGCGCGCGAATGCGCCGACGGCGGCGATCACGCTGAACATGTTTATGTTTAAGCTGCTTTGATGTAGCCATTGTTCACCCTGACCTTACTTACCCGTCTTGCCCGCTTTGCGACGAATCTTCTCGTCGGCATAGCGCACGCCCTTACCCAGATATGGCTCCGGCGGACGCAGTTCGCGGATATTCGCCGCCACTTGCCCCACCACTTGCTTATCGATGCCTTCGACGATCACGCGCGTGCGCCCTTCAGTCTTGAAGGTCACATCGGGCGGCGGCGCCATGACAATTTCGTGCGAATAACCCAAACGGAACACCAGATCAGTGCCGCGCATTTCACTGGTGTAACCCACGCCTTCGATCACCAGTTCGCGGCGGAAACCGTCGCTGACACCCGTGACCATGTTGGCGAGCAGGGCGCGCGTCAAGCCGTGCAGCGCGCGATCTTGACGATCATCGCTTTGACGCTTGAACACCAACTGCCCATCTTCTTGCTCGATGGCGATATGTGGATGAACCACTTGCGACAGTTCACCTTTGGGTCCCTTGACTGTGACGGTATGACCGTCAATCGTCACCGTAACCTTGCTTGGCACGGGAACGGGTTTATTGCCAATACGTGACATCGCTCACCCCCTTACCACACAACGCATAGGACTTCGCCGCCGACGCGCTCGCGGCGCGCCTGCTGCGCCGTCATCACACCTTTAGGCGTGGTGGTGACGATGGCGATGCCCATGCCGCTTTGCACGCGCGGCAGATCGGTGCGCTTGCGATAGACGCGGCGACCGGGCTTACTCACACGTTCAATGTTGGAGATCACCGGCTGGCGTTCGCGGCGTGCGCCGTAATACTTCAGGGTGATCATAATCTTCGAGAAAGGCGTGCCTTCGACGATTTGAAAATCTTCGATGTAGCCTTCTTCCTTCAAAATGCGGGCGATTTCCACCTTCAACTTGCTCGTTGGAATCTCCACATCAAGTTTCCGTGCCATCAGCGCGTTACGAATGCGCGTCAGCATATCTGCAATCGGATCGCTCATCATAATGGGATCGTTCCTTCCAATTCCCGACTGTTAGTGCTTACCAGCTCGATTTGACCACGCCGGGAATTTTCCCTTGCAGCGCCAACTCACGAAAGTGGATACGGCAGAGACCAAAGCGGCGAATGTAGCCGCGTGGGCGTCCGCATGTTTTGCCACTGTTGGGATCGACGTACTGGCAGCGATTGCGAACACGCACTTTGAACTTACGCCGCCCTTCACGGGCGGTCATTGACTTTTTTGCCATCGCTCGTTTACCTCGTTATTTGACGAAGCGCATTGCGCTTGTCAGGGTTCGGCGCACCAAACCCTGACACACTTCGCCATGCTTAATAGGCTTGTAATTACGCATCACGGAAAGGCATACCGAGCAGCTTCAGCAGACGCCGCCCCTCTTCATCCGTGCGCGCGCTGGTGACGACCGTGATTTCCATGCCGCGCACCTTATCGATTTTGTCATATTCGATTTCCGGAAACACGATCTGTTCCCGCAAACCGATGGTGTAATTGCCGCGTCCGTCGAATGTATCGGGCGAAACGCCACGAAAGTCGCGGATGCGCGGCAGAGCGACGTTGACCAGTCGATCCAGCATCGCCCACTTTTTAGTGCCGCGCAGTGTCACCTTCGTGCCGATCGCGCGCCCTTCACGCAGCTTAAAGGCTGCGATGCTTTTCTTGGCGCGCGTCACGATGGGCTGCTGCCCGGAGATTTTACGCAGATCTTCGACCGCACTATCGAGCGACTTTTGATTGTCAATCGCTTCACCAACACCAATGTTGATGACGATCTTCTCGATGCGCGGCACTTGCATCAGGTTATCGTAGCCAAATTCCTGCATCAACGCGGGGACAACCTGTTCCATGTAGCGCTTTTGCAGATCATAGATTATCGCAGCCATGTCAGTTCCCCGTGTTACTCGATGTCTTTACCACATTGTTTACACACACGCACTTTGAAGCTGTCGTTCTCGCGAATGCGAAACCCGACGCGCGTGGGTTTGTCGCATGCCGGACACACCACCATCACGTTCGATAGGTGAATGGGTCCTTCAAATTCCACGATCTGCGCGCGCACCTGTTGGTTGCCCGCCTGCCGTGCCTTGCGATGGCGCTTGAGGATGTTCACCCCCTGCACCACCACGCGATCTTCTTTAGGCAGCACGCTGAGAACTTCACCACGCTCGCCTAAATCCTTACCCGCGACCACCGCAACGGTGTCGCCCTTCTTGACTCGCTGCATTGCTTAACGCCTCCTGAACTTATAACGTCTCAGGGGCAAGCGAGACGATCTTCAGGAAGCCGCGGTCGCGCAGTTCGCGCGCCACGGGCCCGAAAACGCGCGTCCCCTTCGGGTTTTGCTTATCATCGTTGAGGATGACGGCGGCGTTATCATCGAAGCGAATATACGATCCGTCTGAACGGCGATACTCTTTCGCAACACGCACGATCACCGCTTTGACGACATCACTTTTCTTGACCGAACCTTGCGGCTGTGCCGATTTCACGGTGGCAACCACAATGTCGCCAATGCCGCCGTAACGCCGAAACGACCCGCCCAGCACGCGGATGACCAGCAGCTCTTGAGCGCCGGTGTTATCCGCCACTTTCAATCGTGACTCGTTCTGGATCATCGCCGTTATTCCTCGTCGTCGCCATTGCCCGCGATGATCGCCTCATCGCTGAGCGCTTCCACCACCGGGACGCCTTCCGTCTCTAAAACTGCTTCGACCACCCAGCGCTTGTGGCGGCTGAGGGGCTTGCTTTCGACCACACGCACCAGCGCACCTTCAGTGATGCTGTTGCTCTCGTCGTGTGCCATGACCTTCTTGGTCGTCTTAACCACTTTCTTGTAGATCGGGTGCGTCTTGCGTCGTTCAATAGCGACGACCACCGTCTTGTCCATCTTATTGCTGACGACGCGCCCGATCAATCGGCGGCGGTTGTTCGCCATGATCAGTTCCCTTCTGCTTGCGCGGCGATCTCACGCGCGCGCAGTTCGGTCAAAATGCGCGCGATAATGCGGCGCGTTTTGCGGATCGCTGTTTCGTCTTCCATTTGCCCGAAGGCATCCTGAAAGCGCAGATTAAACAGCGCTTCTTTTTGATCTTCCAGCGCATCGGCAAGTGCTTTATCGCTCAGCGCGTGAATCTCTCGGCTTTTCATAGCGACACCACCTCGACACCGCTAATCGGGTCGATTCGCTTAACAAACTTGGTGCGAATCGGCAGCTTGTTCGCCGCCAACCGCAGGGCTTCGCGGGCTTCCTCTTCAGGAATGCCGCCCATCTCAAACAGAATGCGCCCCGGACGCACAACCGCCACCCAGAACTCGACCGAGCCTTTACCCGAACCCATGCGGGTTTCGGCGGCTTTCTTCGTCACCGGCTTATCGGGAAACACACGAATCCAGATTTTGCCACGACGACGAACGTAACGCACCATCGTGCGGCGCGCTGCTTCGATCTGACGACTGGTCAGCCACACGGGTTCGAGCGCTTGCAGACCATAGTCGCCAAACGAGACGACCGCGCCGCGATACGACTTGCCGCGCATCCGCCCGCGCATCTGCTTACGATACTTTACTCGCTTGGGCATCAACATGTTGACGTTAACTCCTACCCACTGACGTAAACATCGGTGTTGTCGCCACGATTGCCGCCTTGCGACTGCTTCTCGCGCGCTTCCCGACTGATCACGTCACCCTTGTAAATCCAGACCTTAACGCCGATGCGCCCGAAGGTGGTCAGCGCTTCCGCTTTGGCAAAGTCGATGTCAGCGCGTAGCGTACTGCGCGGCACACGACCTTCACTTGACCATTCGCGCCGCGCCATATCGCCGCCCGCTAAACGACCGCTGACTTCAATCTTGATGCCCTGCGCGCCCTGACGCATCGCTTGGCTGAGCGCGCGCTTGATGGCGCGGCTGTGACCGATGCGGCGTTCGAGCTGCTGCGCGATGTTTTCGGCAACAAGCTGCGCGTCGAGGTCAGGCTTCGAGATTTCCTCGACTTCGACCTTCGGCGTTTTGCCGGTCAGCTTCTCAAGGTCTTGCTTGATCTTCTTCACCGCGTCACCCTTGCGCCCAATCAGGATGCCGGGGCGGGCGGTGTGGATCGTGACTTCGATCTGGTTGCTGTTGCGTTCGATCTCAATGCGTGAGACGCCCGCCTTCGATCCCGAATCCGACGATTTAACGTAACGGCGGATGGCGAAATCCTCTTGCAGCAGCTTGCGATACTCGTCTCCGCTAGCGAACCAACGCGCGTCCCAATCGCGGTTGACCTTCAGGCGGAAGCCGACGGGATGAACTTTACGTCCCATAAGTTATGCTCCCCGATCTTCCAAAATCACCGTAAGGTGCGACGTGCGCCGTTTACGCGGTTTATAGCGCCCGCGCGCGCCCGCCTTGAAACGCTTGAGCATGGGTCCGCCATCAGCGAAGATGGTCTTGATCACCATATCGTTGCGCTCAAGGTCAAAATTATTCTCCGCATTCGCCAGTGCTGACTGCATCAGCTTATGCACGATTGCCGCGCCTTTTTGCGGCATGAACTCTAGCACTACCAACGCCTGTTCAGCGTTCAACCCGCGCACCTGATCGATGACCAGACGAAGCTTCTGCGCGCTGATCGAGGCGTAGCTGACTTTTGCTCGCACTTCCATCACCGTCGCCTCTACCTCTTCTTCTTCTCGACCAAATGCCCGCGATACGTGCGCGTCGGCACAAACTCACCCAGCTTATGCCCCACCATGTTTTCGGTGATGTAAATCGGCACGTGCCGCCGACCGTCGTGGATGCCCATCGTATGCCCCACCATTTGCGGGAACACCGTGCTTGAGCGGCTCCACGTGCGGATCATCACCTTCTTGTTTTCCGCGTTCAGCTTCTCAACTTTTTTGAGCAGCTTGGGACTAATGAAAGGTCCCTTTTTCAACGAACGTGACATACTGTTACCCTCTGCTCTGCGTGCTGAACGCCGCCACAATCACGGGCGGCGCTCAACTCCCAGTGGATTTAACGCCGCTTGCCGCGACGACGAACGATAAAGCTGGCAGTGCGCTTATTAGTGCGCGTGCGCTTGCCCAACGCAGGCTTACCCCACGGTGTTTTCGGCGCTTTCATGCCGATGCCCGAACGCCCTTCACCACCGCCATGCGGATGGCTGCCGGGATCCATGGCGATGCCGCGCACACTGGGACGCCAGCCCAACCAACGGTTGCGCCCGGCTTTACCGATCTTGATGTTGCCGTGATCGGTGTTGCCCACCTGCCCAATCGTCGCCATACAGCGCTCATGCACCAAGCGCACTTCGCCACTGGGCAACCGCACCTGAGCGTAAACGCCCTCTTTCGCCAACAACTGCGCCGACGTTCCCGCCGAGCGCGCCAACTGTCCACCGTGACCGGGCAGCAGTTCGATGTTGTGAATTTGCGTACCCACCGGAATTTCGCTGATCGCCAGCGCATTGCCTGTACGCAGTTCCGCCAGATCGCCGTTCGCCACGCGATCCCCGACTTTTAGCCCCAATGGGGCGATGATGTAGCGCTTCTCGCTGTCTTCGTATTCAAGCAAGGCGATGCGCGCCGAGCGGTTGGGGTCGTATTCAATAGCGACCACACGCGCGGCACAATCGAACTTGTCACGCTTGAAATCGATCAGACGATAACGCCGCTTATGCCCGCCACCGCGATGACGCACGGTTAAGCGTCCCTTATTGTTGCGCCCACCGCGCTTGCGAATCGGCTCGGTCAGCGAACGTTCGGGCTTCGATTTCGTAATCTCATCGAAGGAATGCCCGGTCATATCGCGGCGACCCGGCGAAGTGGGCTTGTAGATTTTTACCGGCATAACTTTCGCCCCTTAGACATCGAACAGTTCGATACGGTCGCCCGCTTCGAGCGTGACAATCGCTTTTTTCCACTGCTTCGAGCGCATAAACGTTCTGCGCCCGCGCACGCCACGCTTGGCGGGCAGGATCAAGGTGTTGACGTGACGCACGCGCACATCAAAAATGATCTCGACCGCTTCGCGGATTTGCTGCTTGTTAGATTCAGGCGCCACCTCAAACACATATTGGTTGAGGTCTTCGGTCATGACATTCGATTTCTCGGTCACGACCGGGCGCAGGATCACATCGTATAGGTGCAGCGTCATGATTGCGCCTCCGACGTTGCGCTGACGGGTGCGCCGCCACTCCAAATGCGCTTGATAACTTCGAGCGCATCCAACGGGACGATCACACGGTCATACTTCAACAGGTCACGAATATTGAGATAACCCGCGTGCAGATACATGGCGGTTGCCAAGTTGCTAACGCTGCGCTCGACATTCGCGTTACGCTCACCGATCAACACCAACGCCGTGTGATCACCCACCAAGCTGCTTAGCACCTGCTGCATTTGCTTGGTCTTGGGCGTGTCCAGCGTGAGCTGATTGACAAACACCAACTGACCATCGCGCAGCAGCGCGCTTAAGGCGCTGCGAATCGCACCGCGCCGCATCTTCTTGGGCATATCCTGCGTGTAATCACGCGGTTGCGGCCCCATCGGACGACCACCGCCGACGAACTGGGTTGCGCTGTACGAACCATGTCGCGCGCGTCCGGTTCCTTTTTGGCGATACATCTTCTTGGTGGTCACGCTGACTTCGCTGCGCCGCTGCACCTTGTGTGTTCCCAAACGGCGGTTCGCCATCTGGCGCACATATGCTTGGTGCATCAAGCCCATGTTGATCTTGACTTGGAAAATATCGGCGGGCAGATCGATGGTTTCGACCTGACGACCGTTCATATCCAGAACTGGAACTTGCAGAGATGTTTGCATCGCGTTTTTCCTCTCGCTTAGCGGCGGCGCACGCGCGCCGGCTTAACCATCACGATGCCGCCATTTGCCCCCGGCACCGATCCGCGAACTGCGAGCAGGTTGCGTGCTTCATCGACCACAATGACTTCGAGATTCTCCGCCGTCACTCGTGCGTTGCCCATCTGACCGGACATGCGCGTTCCGGGATAGGTGCGCCCCGGCGTGGAACCTGCACCCGCTGAACCGGGCGCGCGTTCGCGGTCGCTCTGACCATGCGTTTTGGGCTGGCGGTTGAAGTTGTGCCGCTTAATCGTACCGGCGAAACCGCGCCCCTTGCTCGTGCCGATCACGTCCACACGTTCACCTTTATCAAACACGGTGACGAGGACTTCTTGCCCTTCTGCAACATCGACCGCACCGTTCCGCACCCGAAACTCGCGCAGCACACGCAGCGCGGGCAGGTTGTTACGGCGCAAGTGACCAAGCTGTCCCTGAGTCAAACGCTGCGGCTTGGTTTCATTGAAGCCAAGCTGCACGGCGGTATAGCCGTCGCGCTCGTCACTGCGAATCTGGGTGACGTAGCAGGGACCCGCCTGAATGACGGTCACGGGAACAGCGTTCCCCTGCTCGTCGAAAATCTGGGTCATGCCCACTTTTTTACCGATAATGCCCTTCATTTGCCTGTTGCCTCCGGCGTCGTTACGCCGCTGTAGTTACCGTCTTATCCATCTCGCAGCGGCGGGTCGGCTGACACCCGCTTACGAGTCTAAATCTTGATTTCAATGTCCACGCCCGCAGGCAGGTTCAACCGCATCAGCGTGTCAATCGTCTTGCTGTCCGGGTCAAGCACATCGATCAAACGCTTGTGAATGCGAATCTCGAAATGCTCTTGCGAGTCCTTGTCGATGAACGGCGACCGCGTGACGGTAAACCGTTCCAAACGGGTGGGCAGTGGCACGGGCCCAATGACCCGCGCGCCTGTGCGCTCCGCCGTTTGCACGATCTGCGCGGCGCTTTGATCCAGCACGCGGTGATCGTAAGCCTTCAGGCGAATGCGAATTTTACTTTTGAACATCGTCGTTTATCCGTCGCTTTCTCAGTGCCTTCAGCACCTATTTTAAGTAATGCCGCGAAGCAGCGGTTTGTGCTTCGCGGCATCACAGGTGATTTCAGGCTGGGTGCGCTTACTTAGGCGCGTTCGGGCAGAACTTCGGTGATGACGCCCGCGCCCACGGTCAAGCCACCTTCGCGGATGGCGAACTTCGAGCCTTTTTCCAGCGCGACGGGGGTGATCAGTTCGACTTCCAAATTCACGTTGTCGCCGGGCATGACCATTTCCACGCCTTCGGGCAGCGTCACCGTGCCGGTCACGTCCATCGTGCGGATGTAGAACTGCGGACGATAGCCGGTGAAGAACGCCTTGTGCCGACCGCCTTCATCCTTCTTGAGGATGTAGACTTCGCTCATAAAGCGGCGGTGCGGGGTGATGCTGTTGGGCTTCGCCAACACCATGCCACGCTCAACATCGTCGCGTTCAATACCGCGCAGCAGAATGCCCGCGTTGTCGCCCGCTTCGGCGTTGTCGAGTTCCTTGTGGAACATTTCGATGCCGGTCACGGTCGTCTTCACAACTTCATCACGCAGACCGATGATCGAAATTTCTTCACCCTTCTTCAGCGTGCCGCGCTCAACGCGACCCGTGACGACCGTACCACGACCCTTGATCGTGAACACGTCTTCAACAGGCATGAGGAACGGCTTGTCCTTCTCACGCTCGGGCGTGGGGATCCACGCATCGACCGCTTCCATCAGGGCGAGGATCGGCGCGTATTCCGGCGCGTCACCGTCGCTGCTGTTCGACTCGGTGGCTGCCAGCGCTGAACCACGCACAATCGGCGTTTCTTCGCTGAAGCCATAGCTGCCGAGCAGTTCGTGAAGTTCGAGTTCCACCAGTTCGAGCAGCTCTTCGTCGTCCAGCTGGTCGATCTTGTTGAGGAACACCACCATCGCCGGCACTTCCACCTGCCGCGCAAGCAGCACGTGTTCGCGCGTTTGCGGCATGGGACCATCGGGCGCGCTGACGACGAGGATCGCGCCGTCCATCTGCGCCGCACCGGTGATCATGTTCTTGATATAGTCACGGTGACCGGGGCAGTCCACGTGCGCGTAATGGCGCCCTTCCGTCTCGTATTCAACGTGACGAATGTTGATGGTGATGCCACGCTGACGCTCTTCAGGAGCGTTGTCGATGTCGGCATAATCCATGCGCTCAGCGCGCCCTTTCAGCGACAACACTTTCGTGATGGCAGCGGTCAGGGTGGTCTTGCCGTGGTCAACGTGACCGATGGTGCCGATGTTCACATGCGGCTTGCTGCGGTCGAATTTCGCTTTACCCATTGTGTTTGAACCTCTTAGTTTCGCCTACAACATTACCCAACATTGAGTGTGTGTTTACTCAGCGCCACGCCCTATGCGCCGCGCTGTTGGGAAACAATCCCGTGAAAAATTTGCCCGTAGGGGTCTGGCGAACCAAACCCCCAACGGTTTAAGCATTGCCCTTGATCACTTCGTCCGCGATGCTCTGCGGTGCGATGCTGTATTTCTCGAATTCCATGGTGAAGCTGCCGCGTCCCTGCGTCATGTTGCGGATCTGCGTCGCATACCCGAACATCTCACCGAGTGGCACGTTCGCGCGCACCGATGTTGTGCCAGCGCCGCGCGGTTCCATACCCTGAATGATGCCGCGACGTGAGGACAAGTCGCCCACAATCGTTCCGGTGTAATCGTCCGGCACGATCACTTCAACTTTCATGGTCGGCTCAAGGATGACGGGCTTACCCTTCTGCACGCCTTCCTTAAGGCACATCGAACCGGCGATCTTGAACGCCATTTCCGACGAGTCAACGTCGTGATAAGCGCCATCGACCAGACGGGCTTTGATGCCCACCACTGGATAACCGGCTAACACGCCGCCGACGACAGCTTCACGCATCCCGTTTTCAGTCGGGCGAATGAACTCGCGCGGGATCGTGCCACCACGAATGGCATCGACGAAGTACAAGCCGTCTTTTGCCAGCGCTGCTTCTTCTTCCGGCAGCGGCTCAAACTCGATGACGACGCGGGCATACTGACCCGAACCGCCCGTCTGCCGCTTGAAGGTGGTGTCGATGCGGGTTTCGCGCGTGATGGTTTCACGATACGCCACACGCGGCTTGCCCACGGTCGCCTGCACGCCAAACTCGCGCATCATGCGATCCACCAGCACTTCGAGATGCAACTCGCCCATGCCCTTGATCTTGGTCTGACCGAGCTTGTCGTCCACTTCGACCTTGAACGTGGGGTCTTCCTCCGCCAAGCGGCGCAGGGCGATACCCATCTTGTCCTGATCGCCTTTGGTGTTCGGCTCGATGGCGACTTCGATCACGGGTTCGGGGAAGCTGATCTTCTCCAACACGATCTGATGATCGGGATCGCTGAGTGTGTCGCCCGTGAAACTATCCTTGAGCGCCAGCACAGCGGCGATGTCACCCGCGTGAACTTCTTCAACATCTTCGCGCTTATCCGCAAACATACGGACAATGCGCCCGATGCGCTCACGGTTGCCCTTCGAGGTGTTCATCAGCATCGAACCCGCTTTGACCACGCCCGAATAGACGCGGAAGAACGCGAGGCGTCCGACATACGGGTCGGTGATGATCTTGAACACTAGCGCAGCGGTCGGCTCATCATCTGAGGCGGCGCGCTCCAGCGGTTCTTCGGTCTTAGGGTCAATCCCGCGCACAGGCGGAATATCCAGCGGCGACGGCAGCAGTTCGACCACACGGTCGAGCAGCATTTGCACGCCCTTGTTTTTCAGCGCCGAGCCGCACAACACCGGGTGAATCTTGCCGGCGATGGTGCCAGCGCGCATGGCGGCAACCACTTCTTCGGTGCTGATGTCTTCACCCATGAGGTATTTCTCGGTCAGGAAGTCGTCATTTTCGACGACGCGCTCGACCATTTCCGCGCGCAGCGTTTCGGCTTGTTCGCGGAAATTCTCAGGGATCGGGTGGCGCTCGATCGCCATGCCCATGTCGTCACCATAGGTGACCAGTTCCATAGCGATCAAGTCGATGATGCCCGAAAACTCGGCACCTTCGCCGTAGGGATACTGGATCATGACCGGATGCCCGTGCAGGCGATCCACGATCATATCTACGCAGCGGCGGAAGTTCGCACCGGTGCGATCCATCTTATTGATGAAGCAGATGCGCGGCACGCCGTAGGTGTTGGCTTGACGCCACACCGTTTCGGATTGCGGCTCAACACCCGCCACACCGTCGAACACGACAATGCCACCATCCAGCACGCGCAAACTGCGCTGAACTTCAGCGGTGAAATCGACGTGACCGGGCGTGTCGATCACATTGATCTGATGCCCGTTCCACGAAGCGGTCACGGCGGCGGCGGTAATGGTGATGCCGCGTTCGCGTTCTTGCTCCATGTAGTCGGTCGTGGCAACGCCATCATGCACTTCGCCGATTTTATGCACCATGCCCGTGTAATACAGCACGCGCTCGGTGGTTGTGGTTTTACCAGCATCGATGTGCGCGATGATGCCGATATTCCGCACTTTGCTCAGGTCGAGCATCGATTCGCTTTTTTTCGCCATACTTACTCACTCGTGATTGACTGACGTGTTGACAGTCTCGTCGTTGCTGATGCTACTTAACGGAAATGAGCGAAAGCGCGGTTGGCTTCCGCCATGCGATGCGTATCGTCTTTACGCTTGACCGATGCGCCCTGACCATTGGCGGCGTCCAGCAGTTCGCCCGCCAGCTTTTCGGTCATGCCGCGACCCCCGCGCTTGCGCGCGTTTTCGAGCAACCAGCGCATCGCCAGTGTGACGGCGCGCTCTTGCGGCACCTGAACCGGCACCTGATAAGTAGACCCACCCACACGCATCGGCTTGACTTCGACAGCGGGTGAAACGTTACGCAGTGCGGTTTCCAGCACTTCAATCGGGTTGCGCTTGGCGCGCTCTTCGATCAGGTCGAGCGCATCGTACATAATGCCTTGGGCGGTGCTTTTCTTGCCACCCTGCATAATGCGGTTGATCAACATCGCCACATACAAGTTGTTGAACTTGTTATCGGGCGGCGTTTGCCGTTTCGGCGGACTTTTTCTTCTCGGCATCTGCTTTTAACCCTTACCGTTTCTTACCGGTTGAAGCTGCGGGCTGCCCCGGCTTCGGACGTTTCGCGCCGTACTTGCTGCGCGCCTTCTGACGATTCTTCACGCCGTCAGTATCGAGCGTGCCACGCACAATGTGATAACGCACACCCGGCAGGTCTTTTACACGACCGCCGCGCACCAGCACCACGCTGTGTTCTTGCAGGCTGTGACCTTCGCCCGGAATATACGCCGTGACTTCGATGCCGTTCGACAAGCGCACGCGCGCAACTTTCCGCAGTGCGGAATTAGGTTTTTTCGGCGTCATGGTTTTGACGACGGTGCAAACCCCACGTTTCTGCGGCGCGCCCTTGCGACGACGGGTGCGGCGTTGACGATAGACGTTGAGCGTGTATTGCAAAGCGGGTGCTTTGCTCTTGCTCTTTTTCGCCTTGCGTCCCTTACGCACCAACTGATTGATGGTTGGCATACGACTTACTCCACAATGTTTTTTGAACAGCTTGCCCTACTTCAGGCACGCAAAAAGGCGTACCCAAAGGAAACGCCCTATGCAAATGAGTCGTGACGAGCTATTCCGTTAAATGCGGAGTGCTTTCGCCACCTTTTGCTCAATTCGACATCACCTTGCCTCGTTAACGAGGATTGTGTGTCGGTCGCGCGTAAGGAAGTGTATCAGTCTATATAAGGGGAGTCAAGGCAAAGAATTATGGCGCGCGTATATTTAGTGCATCAATTTGAGGGGACGCAGCCCCGCCCCCGCTGGCAGACTCATATGATGGAAGACACACCCTAACCGACGATTCGCCACTTTTTCATGTTTTCTCAATGCCTTTTGCCTAGCGCATACGGCAGGTCAGGGGTATGATCACTGTAACGAACCTGCTGCGTGAGGGATAAATGCAGAACATGGATCACCATTACGAACAGTGGAGCCAAAATGCACCGCGTGGGCTGCTCTTGATCGGCGCGGGCATTTCGGTTATCGGTCACGCCGTGAGCATCAAAACACGGCGCAAGCGCGGTTGGGTGCTGCTTGGCACGCTTGGGTTGATTCTGTTCAACGCGGGCGTCAGCATTTTTGGTGATGCCGTTAAGCATCGCACCTTGTATGAAAGCAAGCTGGAACAGTGAGCAGTGCGTTAGCACATTTCCAACGCGCTGTTCATACGTTTATTAGGTCAGAATGCCTTAGCCGAGTGCGTCTATCATATGCTGCTCATATGCGGGTGCTAGACTAAACGTGAAATCTGGCACAAACGCGAGGGGAATTATGTTGAACGGCGCACACCCTACTAGCGATCAGCCGCTTGTGGAAATTAACGGGCTGGTCAAACATTACACTGAAGCCGGAAGTGAACGTCTGATTTTGGATGGCGTCGATCTTGAGGTGCGCGCGGGTGAGTTTTTCGTGCTGTTGGGCAAAAGCGGCAGCGGTAAAAGCACGCTGCTGAACTTGATGAGCGGCATCGACACCGCCGATGCGGGCAGCATCACGGTGGCGGGAACCGACATCACCCAATTAGACGAACGCCGCTTGACCCTGTTCCGTCGGGAACACATCGGCATCATCTTTCAGTTCTTCAACTTGATCCCCACGCTGACCGTATTAGAAAACATCACGCTGCCGCTGGAATTGAGCGGATCGCGCTTGGGCGATGGCAAAGCGCGTGATCTGCTGGCGCGGGTGGGCTTGGCGAATCGTGCTGACGCCTTCCCCGATAAGCTGAGCGGCGGTGAGCAGCAGCGTATCGCAATCGCGCGCGCGCTGGCGCATGAACCTGCTATCGTGCTTGCCGATGAACCCACCGGCAACCTAGACGAAGATACAGGACAGCAGATTCTGCTGCTTCTGTTAGAATTAACCCGTGATGCTGGACGCACGCTGGTGATGGCGACTCATAATCCTGAGATCGTGCCACTGGCGGATCGAGTGTGCCGCATCCATGAGGGAAAACTCATCATCACCCGCAGTAATGAGTCGGTGAAGGAGCTTAATTATGACCGACCCTGATCCCAACGTCGTCAGACAAATCATGGCAGAACTGCGCGACGTGAACAAAGACCGCCGCCGCACCGCCGTCATGAAATTGGGGATGATCGGCGGCGACGAAGCCATTCGCACGCTGATGTTGATTGTCAACAATCACCACGAAGATTTAATTGTGCGTGGACGCGCCGCCTTGATGCTCGGTAAATTGGGCGACCAACGCGCGGTTGAACCGTTGATCCGCGCACTAGATGCGCCGGGCTTCCAAACCACGCTCAACGCTGCTGAAGCACTCGGTAAGTTGGGTGATCCGCGCGCGGTGGAACCGCTGCTGCGCGTCGTCGAAGAACACAACGATAAAATCCGTGAGGCAGCGCTCGCCGCACTGCGGAAACTCGGCTACGACCCCGATGATCAGCCGCAAGCGCGCGAAGTCATCGTCGAAGGCGAATAGCAAGCGCTCGATCAATTCACCTGAGCGATCAAGAGGCGCGGCGTCAAAGCTGCGCCTTTTTGTTCACGCCTGATCTGCCAGAATGGCGGCGACCGTGCGCTGACCAATGCCCGCCAACGTGGGATTGGTGTGCAGATAATACGGAATCGCCACCAAGCCGACCGTCAGCGCCCAACCACGCCCGCGCGCCCAGGTCGCAGCATCAACGCCAAGCGCCGCACGGAAGGTCGCGCGCGCTTCCGCTGTGAAGAAGTTCCACGCGATGAGCAGATCACACGCCGGATCACCCACTCCTAACCCACCGAAGTCGATCACCGCGCTGATCTGTCCATCGAACACCAGCAGATTGCCCGGCATTAAATCGCCATGTATCCAGCGCGGTTGACCATCCCACGCGGGCGCGCTCAGCGCGGCTTCCCATGCAGCAAGGGCGGCGCGCGCGTCGAAGTCGATCATGTTTGCGATTTGAGCAATCGCTTGACGGGTGGCGGCGTCACGCACGGCTAACGGCTCGCCACGATTGAAGTTATGCGCGCCGTGCAGCGGACCACCAGCGGGATCGATGCGCTGAAGCACCGTGATGAAGTCCGCCAGCGCGCGCGCCGCTTCGTGTTGATCGCGCGGCGGCGTGTTGATCGCGTTGTCACCGTCCAGCCAGCGATAGATCGACCACTTCAGCGGATAGGCTGCATCGGGTTCGCCCAGTGCCAGCGGCGCGGGAATCGTCAGCGGCAGATGCGGCGCGAGTTCGGGCAGCCAGCGCTGTTCTTTTTCCACCTGCGCGGTTGCCGCCGCGATGCGCGGTAAACGCAGCGCCATGTCAGAACCTAAGCGAAACATGGCGTTATCCGTTCCGCTTGACTCAACGCGCGTGATCGGCAGGTCTGCCCACTGCGGAAACTGCGCGGCGATCAAGTGGTGGACGAGCGCGGCATCGATTTCGATTTCGTCAGCGTGCATTTTGGGCATGTGCATCCTTAGAGTGTGTCTTAAAGGGTCACAACGGACTCTAGATGAATTGGGCGCGCGTGTCAAGTTTCCCTATATAGAGTCGCTTGGGCGCGTGGTATAGTTCTGCTCATGACTGAAACTTTCGACATCTCAATTGAAAACATCGCGCACGGCGGTTTTGGCGTCGGCTTTCATGCGGGCAAAACTGTGTTCGTGCCTTTCACGATCCCCGGCGAACAGGTGACCGCGCGCGTTCACAGCGCCACTGACCGCGTGATCCATGCACGCGGCGTCAAACTTCTAGAAGCATCCGGAGATCGCGTGTTTCCCGTGTGCGCTCATTTCGGCGCGTGCGGGCGCTGTCACTGGCAGCACATGGACTATGCCGCGCAGCTTGCGCTCAAACAAGACCTACTCGCGGATCAACTCGCGCGCTTCGGCGGCTTGGATGACAACACGATCACGCGCGCGCTGCGCCCCACCCTGCCTAGCCCCGAACAATGGGGTTATCTGCATCATCTGACTTTCGATGTAACGCCTGACGGTGTGTTGGGCTTGCCGCATCTCGACGGCGACCGCACCCTGCCGATCAGTGAGTGTCATATTCTGCATCCGGAACTGCTCGACCTGTATCACCAGCTTGATTTAGAGCTAACCGGCATCACGCGCGTGAAGTTGATGCAGGGCAGCGATGGCGGGCAGATGCTCATCCTGACGCTGGCGGGTGAAGAAGCGCCCGAACTCGAAACCGATCTTAACCTGAGCGTTAACGCGATTTTGCCGGATAACACGCCGATGAACCTGATCGGGGATTCGCACGCGCGCTATACAATTCGCGATCACAGCTTCCGGGCGACGGCGGGTGCTTATTTCCGCGCCAACATCGGCGCGCTGCCCACGCTGATCGATACCGTGCTGGAGCTGCTTGATCTGCGCGGCGGCGAAACTGTGCTGGATGCTTACAGCGGCGTGGGTGTATTGGGCGCGTTCGCGGCGGAACACGCTGGTTTGGTCACGCTGATCGACAGCTATCCGCCCGCTGTGACCGACGCCGATGAAAATCTCGCGGCGTTCGAGAACGTCGATGTGATCGAAGGCGGCTTGGAGTCGGTGCTGCCCGAACTGGACGAGCGCTATGACGCGGCGATCCTCGATCCCGGTGGGCGTGGGTTGGGCAAAGGCGTGATCGCGCAGATCGCAGCGCGCCGCGTGCCGAAGCTGATCTACGTCAACGATGATCCGACGGCGTTGGCGCGCGACCTCAAACCGCTGGCGCAAAGTGGCTATCACCTGCAAACGGTGCAGCCCATCGACCTGAATCCGCAAACTTATTACGTCGAAACCGTATCCGTGTTCACCCTACGGTAAACCAACGGAAAACCAACGATTTCCCTACGCTGAATGCTTGACAACGCCCCACCACTTCTACTAGACTTGACATAGTCGTTCCCCTCAGTTTTCCCCTGCTTCAACAGGCACAATCTGCGGCGAATTGGCTGTCATCGCATTTTATTAGCACCAAATAAAGACGGAGTTCAACAAAGCAATGGCTCAACGCATTCGTGGCGTCGTCAAGTGGTTCAGCGCCGAGAAGGGCTACGGGTTCATCACACCGGAAGACGGTCCCGACGTTTTCGTGCATTTCAGCGCAATCGAGATGGGGGGCTACAACGATACCAAAAAATAGAAGCTCAAGCGGCATTAGGACGAGAATCTATAGCTGCAAGAGTTGCGTTTAGCCAGGAACAATTTATTTGATAAAATAGAAAGGGCCAATCAGTGTGTCG
>JBGSRB010000289.1:0-4685 GCA_041737735.1 Anaerolineae bacterium
GCATCTGCCGCGTGGTCGCGGACGGGGCAAAGGGGGTGCGTGCGTTAAGCACTTTGAAATTGGCGCGGAGTCGGCGAGGGTAACGGTGTTGGCGTCACAGTCGGCAGCGGCGTATCGGTGATCGCCGGATCGCGCGTGAGTGACGGCAGCGGCGTGGTCGTGTCCGTCGGGATGATCGACGGTGTGATCGTGACGGTGGGCGCGGGCGATACCGTGTTCGACGCCGTGAGCGTGGGCGCGACCGATGGCGTCGGGTTGATCGCTTGCAGGATCGTCTCGTGCATGTACGCCAGATCGAGGCGGCGCGTGTTCGGGTTGGCGTCGATGGTGTAAAACTCGCTGTTGGGATCGCGCGCGATCACGCAGATGATCGTCCCTTGTGCGTGCTGCGTGATCACTTCAGCGCTGAGGGCGGGCGCGGCGCGCACGATGCCCGCAGGCACGCTGACCCGGAAATCCTGACAATCGGGCAGCGGCGTGGACGTTGGACGCGGCGTGAAGGCAACCTGACCGGGTACAAACTGGTTTTCGGCGGTGGCGCTGCGGATGATCACGGCGCGCTGTGTGGATTCATCGATGCCTAAGCCGCCCGTTTGCATGAACGTTTGCAAGCCCTGCATCACATAGAAAAAGCCGAACACCAGCGCCGCCGCGATCAGCAGCACCAGCAGCGTGGGTGGGTTCGACTGTCTGCGCCGCATGAATTCCTCAATCGACTGGCTTGATCATGGGGCTGTTGTACCAGACGCCGCCCGCAGGCACAAGCAGCAGGCGGCATGACGTGGGCGAACCGTTGATCAGCGCGCGGGCGCTTCAGGCGATGAACGCGCGCACCTGTTCCACCAACGCCTGCCAGCCCTGCATCTTGTTGACGTAAGCCGACGCGCCCACCTGCTGCGCGCGCAACCGTTCGGCGGTGTCATCCAGCGCCGAGAAGATGATCACGGGGATCGACGCGGTGGCGGCATCCGCCTTGATCGCGGCGCAGGTCTCGAAGCCGTCGATGCCGTTCATGCGCACATCGCACAGCACGATATCCACCGCCGCGGTGGGCAAATGTTCGAGCGCGGCTTCCCCGCTGTTGTGCGCGATCACGATATAGCCGGCGCGCTTCATCACGGTTTCGAGCAATTCGCGGTTCATCTGGTCATCATCGACGATCATCACGGTTGCCATGCTGCCCCCTTCATCGCTTTAGTTTATTATAGGTGTGCCGACCAACGCCCGCCATGCGCCGCACATTTCATTTTCGCGGTTTTGCGCTACAGTTATAGCGTTATGCTTCAACCATCATGCCAACAGGAGTGCGACTTTTATGAGCGTGGAAACCGCGCGTGCTTTTCTCGATCTGTATCTCAGTGAGTCTTCGATTCGCACCCAATTTTATGTCGCCAACCCGCGCACAGCCGAACAGGTGCTGCGCTATATTCGCGTCAAAAGCGGTTATGACCTCACCCAAGCGGATCTAGCGACCGCACTGAAGGCGTATCCCCAACAGGATGCGATCGCGTATTTGAAAGCACGGATCGGTGTCGAGTAGGACGGGCTGGGCGCGGCAGCACACGTCCTATGCGCTTAGCCGCCGCCAGCCTCCAGCGGAACGAGCAGCGGTTCTTCGGTCGGCAGGGCGTCGATGAACTGCGGATTAAACGGCGCGTTGCAGTCGATCAAGAACTGCTCGAACGCGCCCAAGCGTTCCAAGTTGGGCGTGCTAAGCGCCTGCTCCAGCGCATAACCTTCACGCAGCAGCGGGATCGCTAAGCGACACTCGCCAATCGAGGCAAACGTGCGCCCCGCGCGCAGATAATTCACGGGATCACTCGCGCCCGCGTCGATAGCAAGCTGATAATTCTGCGCGGCGGCTTGCGGGTTGCCCAAGATCACCTGCGTGGTCGCTAAGCGATCCAAGCACGAGATGTTCGCCGGATCGATCTGCACGCAGCGGTTGAAGTAATCTTCCGACTCTTGATACTGCCCATAACTCTGGCTCAAGATCAAGCCCATGAGGAACACCGCATCGAGATTGTTCGGGTTGGTTTCCAGCACATCTTCGAGCAGTTCCGACGCGCGATCCACGTTGCCGAGTCGCCATTCTGACCACGCCAATTCAATCGGGATGTGCGGCAGGTTCGGCGCGATGTTGAAGGCGTCGGTGTAATTCTGGCGCGCGGCGACATCATCGAACGCGCTGTAAGCGTTGATCAAGCCGCTGGCGTAGAGCGCTTCGGGGCTGTCGGGATCAGCCGTGAGCGCCTGATTCGCGCGTTCGCGGGCTAAACCGGGCTGTCCGGCGTCGAGATACGCCTGCGCCATGAACGCCAGCGCCATCGGGTGATTCGCCTGAATCGACAACGCCTGCAAGCCTGATGTAATCGCGGCGGCATAACGTTCGGAGCGACTCAACGCCCACGCCTGCACCGCCCACGCATCGGCTGAGAACGGATTCGCGGTCACGGCGCGTTCGGCGGCAGTCACCGCGCGATCCGTTTGCCGATTGATCAGCAAGCCGTAGACGTAATTCACATGCGTGCGTTCATCGTTGGGCGCATTACTGATTGCCTGCTCATAGGCGCTGACAGCTTCGCCAATCGCGCCCTGCGCCCACGCATTATTGCCCTGCTGAATGCGATCACTGGGGTCGGCGGTGGGCGCGGCGGTCGGCGCCATCAAGGTTGAGACGCCGCCGCTGACCGAGTCGAAGGTGTTATCGAAAAATTCGAGCATCGGCGGCGTGATCGTGCTGCGATTCTCATAAACCAGATACGCGGCGAAGATCGCCAGCGGCGTCAGCACCCACAGCCACGCCCATCTGAGCGTGACCAAGTGGATGCGCCGTTTCTTCGGTTGATACCGTTTCGGTGTGCGTAAATACATGGGGCGCGCCTACCCGCCAATCGGCGTGGGCGGGATCGCCGTCGGCGGAATTTCCGTCGGCAGCGCCAAGCCACCAAAGCCCGTGCAGTTGTTCGTGACCAGCCGCAGCCCGTTAAGCGCGTTGATCAGCACCGGATTATCGGGATCGGTTGAGGTTGCGCGCACGCGCGCCACTGAGTCGTTGAGAATTTCCCACGCCTGCGGGCATTGCGCCAGATAATAATGCGACAACCCGCGCAAATACTGACACTCGATCTGCTGCTGTTCACGCGGACGACCGAGCGCCACCTCAAGCTCCACACAGCGCTCAAACGACTCGATCGCGCCTTCATAATTGCGCTGCGGATACATCGATTGACCGAGCGCGCGCCACGCTTCCGGGTATTCCTCGCGGATCGTGATCGCATCCTCACAGTAGCCCTGCGCGCGGCGATGTTCACCCAACTCGGTGTAGGTTTCGCACAAACGCAGATAGGCTTTCGAGTTGTTCGGCTGCATGGCAAGCACTTGTTCATACGTTGCCACCGCCAGCTCGTAAAATTCGATGTACTGGGCGGTTTCAGCGCGCGCCAAGCCGCGATACATGCTCGCCAGCTCGAAATAAGTCGCGGCGAGATTCGGGTTCAAGCCGACCGCCTGCTCCAATTGATCGAGCGCTTCGGTGCGCCGTCCCACCCAGATCAACGCCAGCGCATACACGCGCCGCGCCGAAGAATCCGCCGGATCGAGTTCAATCGCGCGTTCGGCTGATTCAATCGCCACGTCATAACGATCAATATTGCGATACGCGCTGCTCAGCGCGACATACAGCGGCGCATACGAGCGATCCACTTGTAAGCCCGCTTGCCCCACCGGAACCGCATTGGCGCTGTCGCCGCTGAGATCGAGCGAGCGCGCCTTGATCGCATAGCCGCGCGGATCGTTCGGGTTGGCGCTGATCGCCTGATCACCCACCATCACCGCTTCGGGGAACAGTTCCGGGAAATCGACGCCGAGTTCGATCAGCACGCGCCCATATTCATAGAGGTAATCGATGTTGGTGGGTTGCTGCTGCGCGGCACGTTGCAGCAGGATGCGCGCACCTTCGAGGTCGCCGCGCGCGAACAGGTCTGCGCCTTCATTTGCCAATTCGCTGGCGAACGGGGTCGGCGGCGGCGCTTGCCCCACCACACCCAACATCTGAAATTGCAAGCGCCCGAAGTTGCTATCCACGTAAAACAGAAAGCCACCAACCAGCACCACATACAGCGCCAACCAGCGCAGCAGACCGCGACGGCGGCGTTTCTGCCCGAAGAACGGCTGTGAGTAATCGCGTTTGATATACATCGTCGCTTTTGACCTATTCCACTATCCCGACGATTAATCGAGTATTATAGGGGTACATGCCCGCGAGATCGAGTGGTGAAACCGAAAGGACAACCATGAGCCGAGCCGATGACGCGATCATGCGTCTGTACGAAGACGGGTCGCTGCGTGAAGATTTGATCGATGAAGAAGGCGCAGCGCTGCTGACATGGGCGGAAAGCGAGATCGCCCGCATCGACGCCAGCGCGCCCGATGATGCCGCGTTTCAAGCGGGCATTGACGCGCTGTTCAAGCTGACGGGCGACATCAATCACGCCGCCGGATCAATCGGACAACTGCGCGCCCACAGTGTCGATTACGCGCCCAAAATCAGCACTGACGCCGAAGCGTTGGGTTATACGGTTGAGCCTGCCACCCTTGAAGCGGCACTGGCGCAGCCCGACCCGATGAGCGCCGTCCGTGCGCTGACCGCCGCGAACACGGGGGAAGCCGCACCCGCTTCGGCG
>JBGSRB010000312.1:0-6469 GCA_041737735.1 Anaerolineae bacterium
CGGGCTGCGGCTGAGCAGTTGCGCCCGGTGGCAGCGTCGCCACGACTTCGACTGGGGCAGGTGCGCCGACGGCATCACCCAGCGTCAGCATCACGCTGACCACAACCGCGTTCGGCTGCACCTCATTGGTGATCGTTAAAATGAAACTGGTCGCACCCGGCGGCACATTGATGCTGCCACCCGCCAGCAGCGGCGAAAACTGCGCGTAAGTCGTGCCGTTGCTGTCGGTCAGCGCGATGCTCACCTGCCCGCTGACCGTCAACATGAGCATATTCTGTGGATCGGCGTTCAAGCTGAAGCGCTCGCTTTGTCCGCTGGCGAGTGTCGGCGTCAGGGTTTGTCCCACGCTCAGCGGGGTGGGCGGCGTGATCTGAGCGCCCGCGCGCAGTTGCACGACAAAGCGCCCCGTTACGCCTGTGGCGCTGTCGATGGAAAGAATGTATTGTCCGGCTTGCGGAAATTCGATGGTCTCGGCGATGCTGGTCGCGCCTGTCGGATTGCTGACCATAACCACCGGCGCGCCCGAACTCGACAACACCATGATCTGCGGCGCGAGACCGGGGTCAATTTCGGCGACGACGATTTCATACGTGCCAGCCAGCGGAATCGTCATCTGGAACAGATAGGGCGTGTTGCCCGCGCCCACTGTTCCCGCCTTCAATTCATCGAACGTGAGCGTATCCTGCGCGTGAACGAGCGTGGGCAGTGCCAGCAGCAGCAGCGCCAGTAATAAGAACCTTCTGATCATGACGATCTCCTTGAACATGCAATTTTATTAAAGTATAGCGTATGCCCGCGAGTCACACTGCGCGGGCGGGGCAGCAGCATTAAACATCTCCAAAAATCAGCGCGGATCGCGGTTTGCGTTATAATACGGCGACTTCGGACGCCACACGTGCAAGGACAACCATGCCAGACACTTACGTCATCACGGGCGGAGCGGGCTTTATTGGCTCGCACATCGCGGATCGGCTGCTGCGCGAGGGACACCGTGTGCGGATTATCGACAATTTCGCCACAGGTAACCGCGCCAATATCGACGAGTTGCGCGGCGATCTCGACGTGCATGAGGTCAGCATCACCGATGCCGACGCGCTCGCGCCGATCTTCGCGGGCGCGGATTACGTGTTTCACCAAGCGGCGCTTGCCAGCGTGCCGCGCAGCGTTGCCGATCCGCTGACGACGCATCACGCCAACATCACCGGAACGCTGAACGTGCTGATCGCCGCGCGCGATGCGGGCGTCAAGCGCGTGGTGTATGCGGCGTCGTCGTCGGCATATGGCGAAGTGACCACCGACGCGCAAGACGAAAGCTTAGCCCCCGCGCCGCTGTCGCCTTATGGCGTGTCAAAGCTGGCGGGCGAATATTACTGTCGCACCTTTACCCACGTTTACGGCTTAGAAACGGTGTGCCTGCGCTACTTCAATGTGTTTGGTCCGCGGCAGGATGAAACGTCACAATATGCCGCCGTGATCCCGCGCTTCATCACGGCGATGCTGCGCGGCGATCAGCCGACCATCTACGGCGATGGCGAACAAGCGCGCGATTTCACCTACATCGATAACGTGGTGCATGGCAACCTGCTGGCGCTCAAAGCGCCGGATGCAGCGGGCGAAGTCATGAATATGGCGCTCGGCGGCAGCATCAGTTTGTTGGGGCTGGTCGAGAAGCTCAACCGCCTGCTCGCAACCGATATTCAGCCGCAGCACACCGAAGCGCGTAAAGGCGACATTCGTTTTTCGCGCGCGCGCATCGATAAAGCCATCGAGCTGCTCGATTTCGCGCCCGTTGTTAGTTTTGACGATGGCTTAGCGCGCACGGTCGAATGGTTCAAACAGCGCGAAAGCAGCACGCCGTGAAAGTGGCGCACGTGATCAAGGCGAAGGGGATCGCCGGAACCGAGCGCCACCTGCTGATCCTGCTGCCCGCGCTGCGCGCACGCGGCATCGACGCGCGCTTGATCCTGCTCGAACCGCCCGACAATCGGCAAGACGAACTAACGGCGGAAATGGAAGCGCACGGCGTTCCCGTGACGCGAATGCTGATTCACAGTCACGCCGATGTCGGCGCGATCCGGCGGATCGGCGCGGCGCTCGACGCGGATCGCCCGCAAATCGTGCATACGCACCTGATCCACGCGGATTTATACGGCACGATTGCGGCGCGACAACGCGGCTTACCTGTGATCATCTCGGCGCACGCCGACGGCCCCGAACGCACGGGAACGCTGATGCGTCCGCTGTTCGGCTGGGTGTGGCGCACGGTCGATCAGGGCATCGCCATCTCGGATGCGGTCGCGCGGTTTCTGCCGCAGGAAGGCGCAGCGCCGAACAAGATCACGACGGTGCATTACGGCATGGAACCTCTGCCGTTTGACGCCAATGTGCGCGCCGAACTGCGATCACCCATCGCCGCGCCGCCCGACACCGTGATCGTCGGCATCGCGTCGCGGCTGATCGCGCCGAAGGGCATCACCTACGGGCTGAAGGCGTTCGCGCGCGCCGCGGATCCGTTTCCCAACGCGCAGTTGGTCATCATCGGGGATGGCGACGCCCGCGCCGAACTCGAAGCCGAAGCGAACGCGCTCAATCTGGCGCATCGCGCGCATTTCATCGGCTGGCAGCCCGACGCCGCGCGCCTGATGGCGGGCTTCGACATTTTTCTGATGCCCAGTTTGCGCGAGGGTTTCGGGTTGGCGCTGCTCGAAGCGATGGCGGCGCGCCTGCCGATCGTCGCCAGCGGCATTAGCGCAATCCCGGAAGTGGTGATCGACGGGGCGACGGGTTATCTCGCGCCCGCACGTGATGTCGCAACGCTGGTCGAACATCTGTCGCTGCTGTTGGGCGATGCTGATCTGCGTGCGCGCATGGGCGCGGCGGGTGAAGCGCGTCTGCGCGAACATTTCAGCGTCGAACGCATGACCACGCGCACGCTGGCGGTATACGATCAGGTTGTGGCAGCGCATTGATCGATCTTCCATAGAAAACTTGTGCTAAACTAAGCTGTTGGTTGCGCCGGCACAGCTTAGCACGGGGAGATGGAATCGATGATTCGCAAGGTCAACGCGACGGTGTTATTCGTGCAAGACTTGGACCAGATCATGCGCTTTTACCGCGACACCCTCGAACTCGAAGTGGTGGTGAGTGATGATGTTTCGTTCGCCTTCCGCATGGATGATCAAGATTTTGCGGTCGTGACGTTGGCAGCGGGTGCAAAAATGCTCAATGAATCCGTGCTGGCGGTGGGGCAAGACGCAGGGCATCGCGTGATGATGTGCGCCACGGTCGCTGATGTGGACGCGCTCTACACCGCGCTGACCGCGAAGGGTGTCGCCTTCATCAAGCCGCCCATCGACCAAGCATGGGGTTGGCGCACCGCCTACTTTGCCGATCCAGAAGGCAATCTGTGGGAACTGCGGCAAGCGGTTTCCGCGGAGTAAAAGCCAAACGTAAAGCGGACGAACGCAGCGTCTAAAGGTGGCTGCGTTCGCCCGCCGTGTCAACATCGAGCGTAGGTCGAGCGCGCTTACCGCGCTTGTGGGTGTCCCTGCGGGAGTCCCCTTGCCCGCGCCGCCTTAGGTTGTGTCTGCAAAGTGTAAAACTGACCCCCTCCGTCAGCCTGCGGCTGCCACCTCCCCCGAATTCGGAGGAGGTAAAAGCGGACTGTTTTTGTTCCCCTCCCTGTTAGCTTGCGCTTGCCGAAGGCAACATTCAGGGAGGGGTTAGGGGTGGGGTCGTAGTTTGCAGACAGACCTTAGGCGACTACGCGGGCAGTCAACGGGAACGTTGCGTGACATTTTGCCCGATGGCTTCGCCTTCACTACTCACTACGACGCGGGAATCGCCTGCGTCGCTTGCTGCGCTTCCTCATCACGCTCACGCGGGAGCGCCGGAATCACGAACACGGGATGCCGACTCGCCGCCAGCACCTTTTGCGTCACACTGCCGAACAGCCAGCGACTAAAGCCCGACCGCCCATGCGTGGACATGACAATCGCATCGACGCCGAGCGACTCGGCTGCGCCCACGATTACCGTTGCCGGATCGCCCGCTTCGATGTGCTGATTGATCGTGAGCGAACGCCGCGCGCGCAGCGCTTCCGTCACATGGTTGAGATAGGTGTGGGCGCGGTCGCGCTCTTGATGATACTGCGTGCTGAAATCAAATTTAGGCGTGGTCGCCATCATCGGATACAGATCATAGAGCGGCACTTCGGTTTGCGGCAGCACCGTTAGCAGCGTGATCGTGCCTTCGCTGCCGAGCAAATCGAGCGCATGATCGAGCGCGTTGTGCGCTAAGGTCGAGCCATCCAGTGGAACGAGGACATGCTTTAACATGATGTTTCCCTCCAAAAAAATCTTTTTGCGGGCGTTGGAATCATGACCGCCGATTCACACCCTCATCTGCTTCAAGCATCGCGCAGAACCCGAAATTGCGTAAGTGTCGTTAGTCGCATCAAGGGCAAGACATTTGACACTAGGGCGCATCCGGCGATTGCGTTAGCCTTCACTATATGAAGATATATGCACAAGTTGAGGGGAAAGTGAGTCATGCACCGGATGCTAAACTTCGTCAGCGCGGAACAAGCGGCGGCGGTCATTCAATCAGGACAGCGGATTTTCATCACCGGCAACTGCTCGACGCCGATTGACTTTCTGCAAGCGTTAGTGGGGCGCTACACCGAACTGCGCGATGTTGAGTTGGTGCAACTGCTCAGCATCGGGATGCCCGAATACATCACGACCGATATTTCCGAGCATATCCGCGTCAACAACCTGTTCATCAGCGACAGTATGCGCCGCGCGGTCAATAACGGCACGGCGGATTTCACGCCCGTGAATCTGGCGGAAATTCCGACGCTGTTCAAAACCGTGTTGATGCCCGATGTCGCCGTGATCCATGTCAGCCCGCCCGATGAGCATGGTTACTGCTCGTATGGCGTCGAAGTGGGCGTGAGCAAGAGCGCCGCTGAAACCGCCAAAACGGTGATCGCGCAGGTCAACCCGAAGATGCCGCGCACGTTGGGCGACAGCTTCATTCATGTGAACCGCATCGATTACGCGATCCTGATCGACACCGATCTGCCCGAAATCAAGCCGCTGCCCGCGTCGAGCGTGCAGGAACAGATCGCGGAACACATCGCCGCGATCATCCCCGATGGCGCGACCCTGCAAACCGGCATCGGCGGGATTCCCGATGCGGTGCTGCGCCGCTTGACCAATCACCGCGATCTGGGCATTCACACCGAGTTGTTCAGCGATGGCGTGATGGAGATGATCGAAGCGGGCGTGATCACCTGCGCGAAGAAATCGCTGCATCCGGGCAAAGTGGTGGCGGGTTTCGTGATCGGCACACGCGCGCTGTATGACTTCATTCACGACAACCCGATCATCGAGATGCACCCGACCGAATACGTCAACGATCCGTTTATCGTGGCGCAGAACGAGCGCATGGTGTCGATCAATTCGGCGCTCGAAGTCGATCTTACGGGGCAAGTGTGCGCCGACAGCATCGGCACAGCGTTTTATTCCGGCGTGGGCGGACAGGTCGATTTTGTGCGCGGCGCATCACGCAGCAAGGGCGGCAAATCGGTGATCGCGCTGCCTAGCACCGCCAAAAACGACACGATCACGCGCATTGGCACACAGTTAAAGCCCGGCGCAGGCGTGACCACCACGCGCAACGACGTGCGCATGATCGCCACCGAGTTTGGCATCGCTGAGTTGTTCGGCAAAACGATTGAGCAGCGTGTGCAGGCGATGATCAGCATCGCGCACCCGAATTTCCGCGACGAACTCGCTGCTTATGCGCGCGATACGTTCAAAATCGGGCGGGTGTTCACGCTGGCGTAGGCAGTATAACCACAGGGGCGACGGTGTATAGTCTACGCACCGTCGCCCCTGCTTAAATTTAGTCGTCTTCGCGCTCGACTTCTTCCGCGACGATCGCGCCGTTGATGATGCGTGCTTCCACCCGCACCGCCACACCCACAGCCAACGCACCCTCAATGCGCGCTGACTGCACATTGATCGTTTGTCCATTCACGGTGATAAACCCGTTGCCCAGCGCACTGATCACGCCTTCGATGCGAAAATCGTCGCTCACTTCCGGCGTTGTCACGGGCGCGGCAATCTCAGGCGTTGTCACGGGCGCGGCAATTTCAGGTGTAGACAGGGGCGCGACGACTTCCGGTGTGACGATGGGCGCAGCCACATCACCGCCACCGATCCGCAGCACGCTCAGCGCGCGCCACTGATTCGGCGCAGTTTGCACGGCGAAGGCGCGCACGGTCATGCCGCTGGCGAGCGCTTCCGCGACGGCAGCGCTGCTCATGTCAAGCGTTTGCGTGCCGATCACGATGCTGTTGGCGGGCGTCGCGCTGATCACGCCCTCGATCATGACGAAGCCGGGCAGCACAGCGACGCTTTGCGGCGTCACCCGGCGCGCGCGCAGCAATCCATCGGGCTGC
>JBGSRB010000657.1:0-4282 GCA_041737735.1 Anaerolineae bacterium
CACACGAACAAAGGCGACATCACGCTGGAGTTGTTCGCTAAAGAGGCGCCGATCACAGTCAACAATTTTGTCTTTTTGGCGCGCGAAGGTTTCTACGATGGCATTTCGTTCCATCGCGTGATCGCTGACTTCATGATCCAAGGTGGCGACCCCAGCGGACGCGGCAGCGGCGGACCCGGTTACAAGTGGAATGACGAAGCCGGCGCGCTGCGGATCAAGCATGATCGCGCGGGTGTTTTGAGCATGGCGAACGCGGGCGCGAACACCAACGGATCGCAATTTTTTATCACGCACCGCCCCACGCCGCATCTCGATGGCAAGCACGCGGTGTTTGGGCGCGTGAATGATCTCGATAGCATGGATGTGGTCAACGCCATCGCGCAGGGCGATGTCATGACCAGTGTCGAGATCGTCGAAGCGTAAGCGCAAACAGTGGAAATTAAGTTGGGGCGGCGGAACGTACCGTCGCCCTTACGGAATCACACGATTGTTGAGCATCTCATTCACGCTTTTGACCAAGCGACGCAGTTCGTCCTCAAGATCATTGGTGATGCCATCCTGAATCGCCGCCTCACGGAACAAGTCGCGCGCTTCGCGCAGCAGGTCTTGTCCCTTCCGCATCCGCGTGATGCCAGCACGCATTTGGGTGCGCGCGTCACGGCTGATCGGGCTGGTGTAATGCCCCGGAAAATCCCACCCGTGCAGCGATGCCACGCCCTGCAAGCCGTCGATGAAAGCGTCGGCGGTGGCGATCTGTTTCGCCGCGCCCTTTTGCAGCAGATCCGTCAGCGCATGGCTTAACGATGGCTCGACGCCGAAATCGAGCGAGTTCACCTCTTGATAGCGCACTTCGACTTCCGCCGCTGACCCCGGCTGCGGGCGCAGCGCGGTTTTCATGGGCGATAAACCCGTGAACATCGAATAGAAGATGCCCACGCACAGGTTATGAATATCGTTGATGAACGCCTGCCCGTTTTCGCGGGTTTCGCGCCCGCGTTCGGTATAGCGCGAGCTGTTCCAGTCGATGATCTTGAGCGTCACGCCGTCCCAATAGACATGTTCGAGCTTGTGATCCATGTAGACGATGTTCTGACGATGGGCAAAGCGCAGCGTTTCCGCGAATTGCAGCGCCAACGCCATGCCTTCTTCACTGGGTAGGCGCAAGCGCAGCCCTGGCTTATCCGGTCGCATCTGGTAAAACAAATTATGATGGCGCGGCAGATTCTCCAACGCAAGATACGGACGCCAGCCGCGATCCGCGTGATCTTCAAGCGCCTGTGTGAAGCCCAAGACATCGCGCCCAAAGCTGACGATGTTGCCGCCCAACGGCGTCTCGCCCTGCGCCGACACATAGCCGCAGTCCAGCAGATTGACCACATGCGGGCTATCCGCCAATTTCGTGAGCAGATCGGCTTCGTTGGCGAACGCGCGATATTCCCACTTGGGCGCGTCGCCGGGCGCGAGATGCTCAGGACGCAGCACCTTGAACGCCACCGGCACACCACTGCGGCGATCATGCGCGTCTAACACACGGGCGTAATGCCCCAAGGCAAACGTATCGATGAAATGCTCGACCCGATAAAGATCGTCAAGTGTTGTCATGGAATTTAGCACCATAAGGCGGATTATATCCCAAAAATGGATGAAGGACGTTGGGATAACGATCACGACTCTACCACGAGCTACCCACATGGAATAGGGCGCTTTTGGCTCACTCGATGGTTATTAATATGGACAGTCAGCGCCAGCGCAGCGAACAGCGCCCACGTTTCGCGTGGTAAAATCAAGCGCAAGAGGATGAGCTTTTATTCCGCATAGACTTTGAGGTTTTACCCAATGGATTTTGATTTAACTTCCGACCAGAAAATGTGGCAGCGCGTCGTGCGCGAGTTTTGCGATGCCGAAGTCAAGCCTTACGCCGCCGAAGTGGACGAACACGGCGCGCTGCGTTGGGAAGCGATCCGCAAGATGCGCGATCTCGGTCTGCTGGCGCTCGAAGCGCCTGAGGAACACGGCGGCGCTGAAATGGATATGATTTCCGTCGCTATCGCGCTCGAAGAATTGGGGCGCACCTGTGGATCAACCGCGCTCAGCATCGCCGCGCACAACGGACTCGGCTGCGCGCCGATCAAGCTATGGGGAACACCCGAACAGCAAGCGCGCTGGTTTCCCGCCCTGCTCGATGGTGAGCATCTGGGCGCGCTGGCGTTGACCGAACCGAACGCGGGCAGCGATCTGCTCAACGGCGCGCAGACCAGCGCCCGCCGCGACGGTGACGAGTGGGTGATCAACGGATCGAAGGCGTGGATCACCAACGCGGGCAAAGCCCCCGTGATCGTCACGCTGGTGCGAACGGGCGGCGACAGCGGATCGCGCGCGTTCTCGATGCTGCTGGTCAACAGCGACGCCGACGGCTTGACCATCCACCCGCCGGAAAAGAAGATGGGCTTGCAGGGTTCGCCCACACATATGCTCACGTTTGACGATGTGCGCGTTCCCGCCGATGCCCTGCTCGGTGAAGAAGGGCGCGGTTTTCAGCAAACCATGCAGATTCTCGACGGCGGGCGCATCGGCATCGGCGCGATGAGCATCGGTTTGGCGCAGGCGGCGCTTGATGAAGCGCTCAAATATGCCCAACAGCGACGCGCCTTCGGCAAAGCGATCAGCGAACATCAGGCGATCCAGTGGATGATCGCGGATGGCGCTTTAGAGATCGAAGCGGCACGTTTGCTGGTCTATCGCGCGGCGTGGCTGAAAGATCAGGGGCGCGATTTCGTCAAGCAAGCGGCGATGGCGAAATTGTTCGCCAGCGAAACCGCCGAGCGCGTTGCGCGCAATGCGCTGCAAATTCACGGTAGTTATGGCTACAGCCGCGAGTTTCCGGTCGAGCGCATCTACCGCGATCAGCGCCTCATGACGATTGGTGAAGGCACGAGCGAAATTCAACGCTTGGTGATCGCGCGGCGCGTGTTGCAAGAAGCCAACACAGGCGCGGAATAAGCGCGATCCAGTCGGGGCGAATCGCTGGATTCGCCCTGATGAACTGTTGACCTGAGCCTGACTTACTGCCCGACTGAGACTTCGACCCCGTCTTTGAGCACATGGAACGTCAGCCCGTCGTCGCTGCCATCAATGCGAACTTCTGTCCCGGCGGGTGGATTAGACTTCAGCAGGAAATCCGCCAGCGGTTCACGAACGCTGCGCCGGATGATCCGTTGCAGCGGACGGGCACCATATTCCGGTTCGTCGTTCTGATCCATCATCCAGGCAATCGCCGCATCCGTGAAGGTGAGGTTCAAGCCGCGTTCCGCACCCATTCTGGTTTCTTTCTTGAGCAGCAGCCGCAGGATCGATTCCAGGCTTTCCGCATTCAGCGCGTTAAACATGATGACTTCATCAAGACGATTGAGGAATTCCGGGCGGAACCACTCGCGTACCGCTTCCATGGCTTCGTCGCGAACTTCGTCGTTAATCACCGGGACTGCCAGCACGTCTGACCCCAGGTTACTGGTCAGGATAATGACCGCCTCGCTGAAACTGACCGGATTACCCCGCCCATCGGTCAGGCGACCTTCTTCAATCACCTGAAGCAGGATGTCCATAATCCGCTGGTGTGCCTTCTCAACCTCATCAAACAGCACAATGATGTATGGCTGCCGTTTGACGCGCTCGGTAAGCTGCCCCCCTGCCTCGCTGTCCACATACCCGGATGGCGAACCAAGTAACCGGTTCAGGCTGCTTTCATCTTTAAACTCGCTCATATCCAGCGGCAGCATGGCATCTTCGCCGCCAAACATAAATTCCGCCAGTGCCCGTGCCAGTTCAGTTTTACCGACACCCGTTGGACCCAGAAACAGGAAAGCACCAATCGGGCGCTTCGCATCTTTCAACCCGACTCGCGCGGTCTTGATCGCCCGGCTGACCGAGACAACTGCCTCGTCCTGACCGATGATGCGCTCTTTCAGGTGTTCGACCATACTGGCATAGCGCACCCGTTCATCTTCGCCCAGTTTATTCACCGGGATGCCGGTCATCTGGCTGGCAGCGAGGGTCACATCTTCCGCATCTACGCTGGAGTCTTTGAGTTCCGGGCGGAAGGCGAGTTGATTCTGCTGGCTCATACTGACCAGTGCAGCGGTGCGATGTAGTAGATGTTCCGCACTGCGCGGCAGCGGCGTGGCAGACATATAGCGCTTTGCCAGCCGGGCGGAAAGATCGACTGCTTCCGGCGCGATCTCCAGATTATAGTCGGCGGACATGCGCGGAGCGATAGTCTTCAGGA
>JBGSRB010000658.1:0-6311 GCA_041737735.1 Anaerolineae bacterium
TCGGCGCGTTCGCCGCGTCGATCCCGCGCCGCATCGGGTGGATCATGTTCGCGCTGGTGATCGGTTTCAACGTCATCGGCGTGGGGCTGGCAGTCACTAATCCTCCCGGCTTGACCACACAGTTCGACCTGACGACGCACATTCCCAACGACGACGACGACGCGCTGATCGCGTTTTTGGACGCCAACGACCTACAGCACGGCTATACCAACTACTGGATCAGCTTTCGCTTGGCGTTTTTAAGCGGCGACCGCTTGCAATACAGCGCGGCGCTGCCCTATAAAGCCAACTTCAATTACACGCGCTTCGATAATCGCTATCCGCCCTACGTCGAAGCGACCGAAGACGCCGAGCGCATCGCCTACATCGGCGCGAACATTCAGGAAGTTAACGCCGCGCTCGAAGCATGGTTCTCGGCGGAGAACATCACCTATGCGGTCGAGCAAGTCGGCGTGTATCGCGTGTATTACGACTTCACCCCGTCCATGCCCCGCCCGCCAATCCCGTTTGTGCGCTAGATCAGCGTCACCCGCCGCTTGCTTGTTGACTTGAAACAGAACATCCGTTTGCGCGATCTGCTATTTTCGTCTAAGCTAAGGATAACCTGTTGAAGCTCTAAGGAAGGCGGAAGCAGCATGACCACACATCGCATCTACACGATGAGTTTCGCCCGCGTCTATCCCGAATACGTCAAGAAGGCGGAGAAAAAAGGACGCACGAAAACCGAAGTCGATCACATCATTTGTTGGTTGACGGGCTATAGTCAGTCCGAGTTGGAAGCGCAGCTCGAACAACAGACCGACTTTGAAACCTTCTTCGCGGAAGCGCCGCAACTGCATCCGGCGCGGGATTTGATCAAAGGCGTGATTTGTGGTGTGCGCATCGAAAACATTGAAGAACCCACGATGCGCGAAATTCGCTATCTGGATAAATTAATTGATGAGTTAGCCAAGGGCAAGCCGATGGAGAAAATTTTGCGGACGCAATAAGCGCCAACGTCGCTGCGGATCAGCCCTGTCAAAAAGGGCAGATGTAGAGGTCTGCCCACCTAGATTCCGCCCCACAACCACTGTAAATCCCTCGAAACACACCCTGCGCGCCCGATGGCGCGTTTTGCGCTGCACAGCCGATCATGCTAGGGTTAGCATGGTAATTCAACGCCATCGTTTCGTTGGATCGACAGGAGCAGCGTCCCGATGACTAATTTTAGCGGCAATCCTTTCGCGTCGCGTTCGGATCAAGGGCGGCGTTCGGCGCTGCTGACCTTAGCTGTGATCGCCGTTGCCACATTCATCCTCGTGCTGATAGCACCCATTGTTCAGGTGCTGCTGCTGTTTTTCGTCAGCGTTTTGATCGCGGTGCTGCTGACCAGTTTAAGCGGCTTGCTGAGTCGCTATACGCCTTTATCGGACCAAGTCGCGCTGGCAGTGGTCATCATCGCGATCATCGGGTTGATGATCTTGGGTGGCGTGCTGGTAGCGCCCAACTTGGAGGATCAAGCGCGCGAACTGATCGACCAGCTTCAGTCGTCACTTGACCAGCTTCAGACCCGCATAGCCGAGAGTGAGCTGGCGCAAACGCTGCTCGATGAAGCGCCGGATGTCGACACGATGCTGCCCAGTGCCTCCCAATTCTTTACGGGTTTTACCGGCGTTATAACCTCGGTGTTTGGAGGGCTGGCGACGGTCATTGTGGTGCTGTTCGTGGGCATTTATCTGGCAATTGAGCCGAAGAAGTACGTCAACGGTTTTCTGAGCCTGATCCCACTAACGCGCCGTGATCGCGTGCGTGAGGTGCTGAAGCAGGTCGCGCACGCGCTGCGTATGTGGCTGTTGAGTAGGGCAGTGGCGATGCTGGCGGTCGGCACATTAGTGACCATCGGTTTAGCGATCATCGGCATTCCGCTGGCGCTGCCGTTGGGCATTCTGGCGGGATTATTTGAATTGATCCCGAATTTGGGTCCCATTCTGGCAACCATCCCCGCGCTGTTGATCGCGCTGCCAGTGGGCATGAATGAAACACTCTATGTGCTGCTGCTGTTTTTCGTCATTTACCAGATTGAAAGCTACCTGATCACGCCGCTGATCGAGCGCAAAGCGGTGCAATTGCCGCCCGCGCTGACAGTCATGGTGCAGGTGCTGCTAGGTGTGGCGGTGGGCTTTATCGGCGTGATCCTTGCCGCACCACTGACCGCAGTCGGCATTGTGCTGGTGAAAATGCTGTACGTGGAAGACATTCTGCACGATAGCACCGACATCGACCCAGACGATACCGCGTCCGCTGAAAAAGAGGCGTAAACGGCATCATCCGGTGGGGCTTGATGCGCCAAGCCCCACACCGCATCAACGGATAGCCCGCTGTTTAATCCATGCGCCACGGCATGATCATCAGCGCGTTGCCGTTGAATAAGGCTGCCTTGAGCATCTGTGCGCGCCGCAGCAGCGCCGCCGCCGGATTGATCGCTTCGGCAAGCTGCGGAGGCAGTTGCTTGGCTTTGCCCGTGAACAACACGGCGGGCGCGTCGTCCGGCAGATGCGCCCGCTGACGCGCCTGTTTGAGCGCCGCACGCAGATCGCCCAATTCGTCGATCAAGCCGTGTTCGAGCGCTTGCACGCCCGTCCACACGCGCCCACCGCCGACAGCATCGACCTGTTCGTAAGTGAGCTTGCGCGACTCCGCGACACGCTCGACAAAGCGCCGATAGACCGCATCGATGCTGGAACGCATACGCGCGCGCTGGTCATCGGTGAACGGCTGGCGGTCGCTGAAAATATCGGCGTTCGCCCCGCGCGTGAGCGTGAACGTGTTGATTTTCAGTTTGTCGCGCAAGCCTTCCATGATGGATTTCGCCATCACCACGCCGATTGACCCCGTGATCGTCGAGCGCTGCGCGACGATGTGCTGCGCGGGCATGGCGACATAATAGCCGCCCGAACCCGCCACCGAGTGCATATACGCCACCAGCGGGCGCGTTTGGGCGAGTTCATCCAGCGCCGCGCACATGGCTTCGGCTGCCTGCGCCGAACCGCCGCCGCTGTCGATATACAGCACGACCGCTGCACAATTTTCATCCTGCATGATGGTGCGCACCTGGCGCGTGATCGTGCGGTCGCCTGCCAGTTCTTCACCCGCGAACGGCAGCGGGATCGGCAATCCGTTGGGCGGCGACGTGCTTTCGCCCATGATCATCAACCCGCTGACGGGCAGAATGGTCACATATTTTTCGTGACGCGGGCGCGCCTTTTCCAGCAGCTTCTTGGTGGCTTCACTCCACGGGATGATGTGCGGCGACTCGAGCAGTTTGGGTAAATCTTCCTCATTCGCCAGCCCATCAATGTAGCCGTGTTCGAGCGCTTGATGATCGATGTACGGCGCATTGTCAATGAAGGCGCGCGCCGCTTCGGGCGTGATGCCGCGTCCGGCGGCGATGCCGTCGATCAACGTGTCGAACTGCGAGTCGAGCAGCCAGTCGAGTTGCTCGCGTCCTTCGGGCGAGAACTCACTGCGCGCCAGTTGATCGAGCGCGCCTTTGTAGGGCGTGATGGCGATCACATCCAGCGCGACGCCGACCGCCGCCAGCGTATCGCGCATAAACGTGACATCGGCGCGCAAGCCCGTGGTCATCAGATCGCCGTTGGGTTGCAGCAGCACTTGATCGGCGGCGGTGGCGAGATAGTAATCGATCAGTCCGAAATGCTGCGCGTGAACGATCACGCGCTTGCCCGTTTCGCGAAAGCGTTCAATCGTGCCACGCAGGGTTTGCGCGTCAACCGCGCTCATGGTCACGCCGCGCAGCGCCAGCACGATGCCTTTGGTGCGCGGATCATCGCTGATGCGGCGGAAGGCACGTTCGAGATCGGTCAGGCTGAGGGGCGCATCCCCCTGCAGCAGGCGCAGCGGCAGCGGACGCGGCTGCGGCAGCGCATTGATCGCGCCTGTAAGCATGATCTGCACATAATCCAGATCGCGCTCGTTCATACGCTGCTGATTGCGCAGGGTGATCAGCGTGTCCAAGATGAAATGGGCGAAACTTTGCGCTTGCGTAGGCATGGTCATCCTTAACTAGTTGTACAGGTCGTGGCGGTGTAGTGTGCTGCAATCAGGCTGACAGTCGATCGAAGTTGAAGCGGCGGGCGCTCAAATAGTAGCGATATTCATCAGCGGGAAAGCGCGCGCGCTCATACAGCGTGGCATCGCTGACCAATAAGCGGAAAACATCTTCGATTTGCTGGCGCATCGTGGTCATGCGGTTGTGTTCAGGGGGCAACGGAGGCTGCCGTTCCGCCGTGGCGATCACGCGCGCGCGTGCCTGCGCCTGTTGTGCGTGAGTGGGGGTCGGGGTGAGACGCAGCGCGCGCTCGATGTCGTCATCTAGAAATTGTTCAGGCAAGCCCGGCATAGCCATGCGCCAAATCACTGAAATCAAACGATTGGTCGAACTGGTGGCGCAAGTTATCGCGCGCATAGAATAAACGGCTTTTGACCGTTCCCAAGGGACAGTTGAGAATGTCGGCGATCTCCTCCAAGCTCAACCCGTTGAGGTAGTGCAGCACCACCACCACCCGCTGATTGAAAGGCAGCACACTGATCGCCTGCCGAATCCGCTGGTGGGTTTCGCTTTGTTCGGCGGCGTGGTCAGGCGCGCTGCTTTGGGGCGAACGCAGTTGTTCCACCAGTCCCTCTAATGATATCCGACGTTTCTGCTTACGATTGATATACGTATAACTGAGGTTGACGGTTACACGATAAAGCCATGCAGCGAGTGGCAGTTGGGTATCGATGCGCGCGACATAGCGATGCAGACGCAAGAACGCATCTTGGGCGATGTCGTCGGCGGCGTCAGAGTCACGGGTGATGGCGGCGGCGGTGCGGAATACTTGCGCGTAATAACGGTCGAACAAGCTGCCCAACGCTTCAAGATCATGGGCGCGCAGCCGCTCAATCAGCTCTGCGTCGCTGCTCGTATCGGTCGTCATCGTCATGGTGCGCCTTCCTTAAAAATACTAAATCGGACGCCGTCACGAGGGGAATGGACAGCGCTCAGCATCAACAGGTGTCTGGAGATTTTAATAAAATTTAGCCACGCCCGAATGCAATAGTTAGATGAATATCAGCATAACGCACTTGGGTAAAGTCTACAAGGTCGGGGAAAATGGCAGCAGAGCGCACACGGCTAAAATGTCGGTTTTGCCTAGTGGTGGCTGAAATCTGCGTTATGGCGCTGCGATTGCCCCGCCCATTATGCCTCGACAGCGTTATAATACAAGACACTTGTCCATAAACAATACTGAAAAGGTGCGTCCATGCTCAAAATTGTTCTGCTTGGTTTCATGCTCATGAGTCTAAGCGCGATCACGACACCCACCGTCGCGCAGACCGCCAGTAGTGCTACGTGCGCGGATCGTCCGGCGCAAGCGGCGGGGATGCGTGACCGTCTGACGCTGGAAGTCGATGATATGACGCGGCGCTATACCCTGTATGTGCCAACCAGCTATGATCCGACGCAGCCCACGCCCATCGTCTTGAGCATTCACGGATTCGCGTCGAATCCGAATCAGCAGGCGACATTTTCGCGCTGGCACGAACGCGCCGACGCGGATCGTGTGCTGGTGGTCTATCCCGAAGGGACTGGCACGCCGCGTCGCTGGAATGCGGGCGGTGTGTTCGCGGAAGGCGGTGAGGTGGTGGACGATGTAGCGTACTTTGTGGCGCTGCTCGATCAGCTTGAAGCCGACTTCTGCATCGACACGGATCATGTTTACGCAACCGGCTTATCCAACGGCGGCGGCATGAGCTATGTGCTGGCGTGCGCCCTGCCCGAACGGATCACGGCGGTCGGGTTAGTCGCGGCGGCGTTGGCGCTGCCCTTAGACGACTGCGCCGCTGAACAACCCGTGCCGACTGTGCTGGTGCATGGCGTGCTGGATACGATTGTTGGTTATGAGGGTTCGGATGATCTGCGCCTGCCCGCCATCGAAACATGGACGGCGGACTGGGCGGCGCGCGCTGACTGCGATCCGACGCCGAGCGTGAACGAGTTCGTGCCGACAGTGACGGAAACGCGCTACACCGACTGCGCCGCGCCCGTCGTGCTGTACACGATCAGCGATGGGGGACATACTTGGGCGGGCGGTCTGGTGCTGCCCGAATTTATCGTCGGCAAGACCAGCAACGCCATCGACGCGACCGACGTGATCTGGGACTTCTTCACGGGGTTGTGAGGCTTAATCTACATCGCTGTACACGTCGATAGCGTCAATCTGCTTGATCACGCGGGCGGGGTTGCCGACAACAACCGCGCCCGCTGGCAC
>JBGSRB010000339.1:0-2819 GCA_041737735.1 Anaerolineae bacterium
GCAAACCGGCGGCGCGGTGTCGTTCGTCGCGTGGGATCAACCCTACACGGTGGCGGCTGATGTCGATCTGTTCGTCAATGCTACGTCGATTGGCTTGTATCCCGATGTTGACGCCATGCCCGCCGTCGATCTCAGCGCCGCGCGCGCTGTCATGCTGGTGTGCGATGTCATCCCCAATCCGCCGCACACGCCGCTGCTGCGCGCCGCCCAAGCGCGCGGTTTGCCGACGCTTGACGGGCTGGCGATGCTGGTCTATCAGGGCATGATCGGCTTCGAGTTCTGGACGGGACACCCCGCTCCGCAGGGCGTCATGACCAACGCGCTTAAAGCGGCGCTTGGTGTATGAGTGATCTTCAGGGGTTTGGGCAGACCAAGCCCCTGACACCACGTTTAGCCTTGGATCAACCGATCTATCTGCAGAGGGATGTGTGCTATAATCCCCGTCGTATTCTGTGCCGCTGGTTTGCGCGGCAGCGAATTTGAGGAAAGTCGATGTCGAAAACACGCTTCACAGCCGAAACGCGCGCGCTAACGCTCAGCGTGATCATCCCTTGCTACAACGAAGTCACCACCATCCGCGAAGTGCTGGATCGCGTCGAGGATGTCGGCGTCGCCCACGAGATCATCATCGTTGATGATGGTTCAACCGATGGCACGCGCGAAATCCTGCACGAGATCGAAGCCGAAGCGCGTCCGCTGGTGCGCGTGGTCTATCACGATCACAATCAGGGGAAAGGCGCGGCATTGGTCACGGGGTTTGGTCATGCCACCAGCGACATTCTGCTGATCCAAGATGCCGATTTCGAATATGACCCGCGTGAGTATCCGCTGTTGCTCAAGCCGCTGCACGAGGGCATCGCTACGGTCGTGTATGGTTCGCGCTTTCTGGGCGGTCCCCGTAAGGCGATGAATTTCTGGAACATGGTCGCCAACAAAAGCCTGACCCTGTTCACCAATGTGTTGTATAACGCCATCCTCAGCGACATGGAAACCTGCTACAAGGTGTTTCGCGCTGAAGTCGTCAAGGGCATTCCGATTCACGCGCGCGGCTTCGAGTTCGAGCCGGAGATCACCGCGAAGATTCTCAAGCGTGGGATTCGCATTTACGAAGTGCCGATCTCGTACAACGGGCGCGAATGGTCGGAAGGCAAGAAAATCAAATGGACGGATGCGCCCATCGCGCTATGGACACTCTTAAAGTATCGTTTTATCGACTGAACGACAAAATGTGAACCCCTATGAATCAACGCACTATTTTACTCATCGTGTTCACAACCATCACGCTGGCGATCATCATCATCGCGGCGACGCTCGCTTTCACACCGGAACAACTCGAACCCGCCTTCGATGCCGCCGTGCGCTTTAATCAGGCGTTGGGCGCTGGTGATGATGAGTCAGCGTTCGCGCTCATGGGCGCTGATCTGCGCACGCATGTAGAAGCAAATTGTCCTGACGGCAGCCCGTCCGCGTGCATTGATGTTTATACGCCGCCGGAATGGGGCGCAATGCTCAGCGTGGTCTACCGCCGCGCCGCGCCCGATGGTGCTGCGCGCGATGTCGAACTGATCGCCACTTACGAACGGGATCGCGGTTTCAGCGGCGTGTGCATTTACAATCGGGTTGAACTCGTCGGCGTCGATTGGCTGATCACCCAATGGGCGGGTTATGTTCACTGCGGCGATCCCGCGTCGCGGAATATGGCAGCTAACCCTGATGCGCCGAATCGCGCGCCTTAGCCTGCTGATCGTCGTGCTGGCGTGCGCCGCGTGCATCCCCGCGACACCGCCACCGCATCTGACGGATACCGCCGCGCCCCCTGTGATCATCGCGGGCGATGTGATCAGCACCAGCGCGTTCACTCTAACGCAGCCCGGCGGATGGCGCGTGATCACGTCAGCGGCGAATGAAGCGCCGACAATCACGTTGGTGTCACCCGACGAGTGCGCGCTGATCCGCGTCAGCACGCATTTATTCACTTTACCCGATTTAAGCTGTGAAGGCGCGCAGCGCACGCACATGGAACAGATCGGCGCGCTGCATGTGGGCTTAAGCGCACCCAGCGACGACTGGTTGCACTATCGAGCCATTTATGACGAGACGGTACATTTGATGGCACCCTGAACCCTATCAACGGCGTTGATCACGTCACGCGGCAAAAACGGTTTGACCAGCACATGCTCGACCTGCGCCGCGCGCACATAATCAGGGTCTTGGATGCGTGCGCCAGCACTCGTCAAGATGATTGGTGCGTGGCTATGCTGCTTGATCTGACGCGCCAATTCGCCGCCGTTGATATGCGGCATGGCATCATCAATGATCAGCAAATGCGGTTGGTGCTGTTGCACCAACCCTAAGGCTTGGGTTGGTTCATTCGAAGTGACCACGACATGACCTGCACGCTGCAAAATCGTCTTGAATAAACCAAGCGATGCAGCATCATCATCAATGACCAAAATTAGGCACACGGCGTTCATCCTTTAAGCAGCAGCATTAAATGAAGTGCGTCCATTTCGTGCATCTGCTAACGGTTTTTTTGCAGCCATTAGTGTATGGATATATGAGCGTGTGTGACCGAACGAGGGCAGCGATATTCACACACTTAGCAATCATAACGGGTAAGCTTAACTCACCAGTTAATTATTACACCGTCATAAAGCTTTACATCTTTTGATTATGTGATTATTTCGTATAAGACCTGAATGTGCAAATTTTAACCGACTCGTTAAAACTCCGCGCATTTACTTTACCATTGGGTATCAAGTTCACGCCTCCAAACCCGACGAACGAGCGCACCACCGGGCAGGGCTGAACCTAAGCGA
>JBGSRB010000350.1:0-7783 GCA_041737735.1 Anaerolineae bacterium
GGATCGTCTCGTCGTTGTTCGGCGTGGGCGGCGGCATCGTGATCGTGCCGGCGCTGGTGGCGTTCCTGCGCTTCGAGCAGAAATTAGCGGTTGGCACATCGTTGGGCGCGTTGGTGCTGCCTGTAACCGCGCCCGCTGTGATCACGTATTACATCGCGGGGCAGCTTGCGATCGCGACAGCGCTGAACATCGCGCTTGGTTTGTTATTCGGCGCGCTGATCGGCGCGCGCATCACGCTCAGCCTGCCCTCGACGACGGTCAAGCGCTTGTATGGCGCGTTCCTGCTCGTGGTGGCATTCCGCTTTATCGCGTTTGCGTGAAGATGATCACCCCGCTGCGACGCATCTGCCATCAACCTGCTTGACCAACCACAATCCGCGTAACTCTTTTCACACCAATGGGTTATTTGAATCATGATGAACATCACGAAACGCTTGCGTTCTAAACCGCTGCAAAAGCGCGAAGATGTCGAACTGGTGGAGCTTGCCCGCGAGGGCAATCGTGAAGCCTTCGGCGTGTTGTATGAGCGCTATCTCGACAAGATTTACAACTATGTCTACTACCGCACGGGCAACCATCACGACGCGGAAGACCTGACCGCGCGTGTGTTCTTCCGGGCGCTGTCGCACATCGACCAATATACCGAGCGTGGCGTGCCGTTTCAGGCATGGCTGTATCGCATCGCGCATAACTTGGTCGCCAACTGGCATCGGGATCGCGGGCGGCGCAAGGTGATCCCGCTGGATGAATACATCGCGCTGAGTTTACGCAGCGATGCGCCGGATCAACGCGCGGAAGACCGCGAAGAACGCGACGCCCTGCGTGCCGCGATCAAGCGGTTGCCTGAGGATCGTCAGCAATTGTTGATCTTGAAGTTTGTCGAGCATCAATCGAATGCGGAGATCGGCGCGATTATGGACAAGACCGAAGGCGCGATCAAGTCGCTCTATCATCGCACGCTGATCGCACTGCGTGACGAACTGACCACCCATACCGACGACGATCTGAACGAATTGAAGGGCTAAACAATTTTCATGGCGCAAACCACACCTGAACCCCACAATGAACACCTGATCGCCGCCGTGACCGATGCGCTGGTGTCGGGCAACAGCGATTTTGACCGTGTGATCGCCCGTTATCAAGTGTCGCGCGGGGATGCCGAACTGATCCGCGTGATTCGCAACCTGCACAGCGAATTTGCGGGAGTGCGTCCGTCGCGCCAATTCGCGCATCGGCTGCATCACGAGTTGATGATGCAGGGACAGCCGGGCTTGTTCAACCGACTTCGGTATCTGCCGCCGCGTGTGCAGATGGCGGCGGGCGTGGCGGTGCTGGCGGGTTTTCTGCTACTGTCGCGGCGGCGCTTGTCGGCGCTGCGGGATGTGCTGGAACTGACGGACGATGGCGGTGATGCCCAAGAAGCCCGCCCGACGCAAGCGTGATCGTCCTCTCGCATTATCAGATCGCGCCGCTGCTCAAGTCAGCCCGACCGTCAGCGGCGCAAATTTCGCCCGATCTCAATCTGACCACGGTTGAAGTCACGGTGACCGACGCTGGCGTCATGTTTCCCGCGGGCGACGTGCTAACGTGGGACGATGCGCGCGCGATCGCGGAGACGGATAACGCTTGTTTCGCGCTCGAAGATGGCGCGATCCACAAGCTGCAAACGTTCAGCGAAACGACGCGGCGGCATGTCACGCTGTACCCGACCAAAGGCGCGCCCACGATGCTGCTGGCGGGTTTCCCGATGCACCGCATCAAAAACACTGATCCGCATCAAGACACGCTCGCCAAAATCAAAGCGGCTGAACCGCGCGGGCGCGTTCTCGATACGTCGATGGGCTTGGGCTATACCGCGATTCAAGCGGCGCGCCGCGCGACGCATGTGATCACGCTGGAACTCGATCCGGCGGTCGAGGAAATCGCCAGCGAAAACCCGTGGTCGCGCGAATTGTTCAGCAACCCGAAGATCGAGCGGCGCATCATCGACAGCGCCGAAGCCGTGCTGGAATTTGAGGATGGCGCGTTCGATGTGATCATTCATGATCCGCCCACGCTGCAATTGGCGGGCGATCTGTATGGCGCGGTATATTACCACGAGTTGTATCGCATTTTGAGCAAGCGTGGACGCCTATTTCACTACATTGGCGATCTCAAAAGTCCGTTCGGGTCGCGCGTGGCAAAAGGCGCGGGCGAACGCCTGCTGGCGGTCGGCTTTCGTGAGGTCAAGCGGCGGTCGGAGTCCTTCGCGCTGGTGGCGCTGAAATAAAGCGTGATCGTGGTACAATACACGTAAATATACAAGTGAGGTCTGACAATGCCAATGCCTGGAATTGGTGAACTTCTGATTATTCTGGTGATCGTGGTGGTCTTGTTTGGCGCGGGGCGCGTGTCGCGCATCGGCGGCGAATTGGGCAGCGCGATCAGCAATTTCCGCAAGGGTTTACGCAGCGGCGATCAAGAGAACGACAGCGCGAATACGCCGACCAGCACCACCGAACGCTAGATCACTCGGCGCGCTGCGCGGTTGACCAGACCCGCGCGAGATCAATCATCCGCTTGTGCGCCAGCCCACGCGGAATTTTGAGGTTATAGCTGAGAATCTCCCGATTGAGCGCCTCAACCCGCGCGCGCAGCTCAACCGATGGATCGGCGCTGCGGCGGGCGGCTGTCCGCAGGTCACGTTCCAACGCGGCAAAGGCGGCGTCGAGGGCTTGCCCCTGCGCGATCCAGTCGGGGACGAGATCATTATCCTTAAGCAGCTTGTGCGCTAAGCGCAGATGCGCGGGTGTATGCGAATCATCATCGAGTTGCAGCGGCTTGCCCGCGCCGGATAGATTATCGAAATCGCCGCGCTTCATCGCCTCATTGAGAATGTCGTCGATCAAGGTCATGTGCGTTTGCCTTAGCGCCTGAGTTAGCCCCAAGGCATGAAGGCGACGCCAGCAATCCGCCGCCCTCATGCCGATCATTCACGTTAGCCTACCGGCGGGAACTCCGCCAGATCAGCGGGCGCGGTGGTCGGCGCTGACCACGCCACTGACCACGTAAAGCCCTGCGTTGATTCCGATGACCACACGCGGATCGGGTCGCGCCCCACCACATGATAATCAAGCAGGATGCTTGTTTGCGGCGCTGCGCCGTCATAGGGCGTCGAATACAGGTGCATGAAGCCGCCGGGCGCGCTGACGATCTGCGAGAAGGCGTTTTCCGACTCGAACAGCACGCGCGTTGAGCCGTCGCGCTCCAACGCCACCCACCGGATCGCGCTGCTGGGGGTCATGTCGGATGTGAAGTTCTCAGGGTCAACCCCTTCTAGCTCGAAGATCGCCAGCGTTGAGCCGTCGTTGACGAACTCGGTATCGAGCAGCAGCCATTCGCTGTTGGTGTAGATTGCGCGCGGCGCATCTCCACCGCGCGCATAACGAACGATGTTCGCTTGCGGCACGGGTCCCAGCGCTTCGGCAAACGCGCGCTCGGTGTCGAGTTCGAGCCACGTCAGTTCGTTGGTCGCACGCAACTGGACGAGTCCGGCGTGAAACCAGCGATCAGCGAGCGTTTGCAGCGATCCGTCGGTCAGGCTGAGGCGATAGGCGGGCGGCAGCGGAAAGTATTCCGTTCCCCATGGCACTTGCGCGAAGATCAATTCGTCACCACTAAAACGGCGGACATTGAGCATCATCGAGAAGTCGGTCGGCAGGTCGTGCGCGCGCGGATCGAGCGTCAACACGGGCGATCCGTCGGTGATGTTGACAACGCGCAGATCATAGGGCGGCAGCGGATTGTCGGCGTTTTCGGCATCATCAGCGAAGGTGTAATAATACACGCGGCTGATCGCCAGTTGATCGCCCGCATCGTTGATCGCCAACCAGCAGCCCTGCCCACTCTCAAGCGGCAGTCGCCACAATTCGCGCGGTTCCGGCTGAGCGCTCAAGTCGATGAAGCGCAGATCGGTTTGCGGCTCTGCATCCCGGTAGGTGGTCACGCACACGGCGACGCGCTCACCATCAGGCGTGAAGGCGAGTTCGTTCGCGCCGACGTAGGTGTTGGGCGGCAGGTTCAGGTTATACGCGCGCGTTGTGCCATCAGCATACACACGCAGTAATGCGCCCGTCGTATTGTCGATCAAAACCATTGACCACATACTCAGCGTTTGCGCGCTGGCGGCGCTGGTGAACACGCCGAGCAGCAGGCTGAAAATAAGCAGCAACAAGCGAAGTTTTGACAGCATCTACACCCTCATTTCATATGTAACAAAATGCCTTACACAGGCTACACCCGCACGCGCAGGTTGGCAAGGTTGTGCTTAGCCGCGTTCGAGCGCTTTGGCTTCATCCCAGAACACGTCAAGCTGCGTCAGCGTATACGCCGCCCAGTCCTGACCGGACTCACGCACGCGCTGCTCGACATGGGCGAAGCGCCGTGCAAACTTGCGATTCGACGCGCGCAGAGTCGTTTCCGCATCCACGCCAAGCCAGCGCGCCCAATTGACCAGCATAAACAGCAGATCGCCAATTTCTTCCGCGCGGTGATCGGCGTCGTCGGCGGTCAGCACTTCGTTGAGTTCTTCCAGCACTTTAGCGCGCACACCGTCGATGCTATCCCACTCAAAGCCGACTTTCCCCACGCGCTTTTGATACTCGTAACTCGTCAGCAGCGCGGGCAGTTCGATCGGCACGCCATCGAGCAGCGACGTGCGCGGTGTGTCGCCGTTGGTGGCGCGTTCCTGCTGCTTGATCGCTTCCCAATTGCTGACGACTTGATCCGCCCCATCGACCGCAACCGCGCCCCACACATGTGGATGCCGCCGGATCATCTTCGCGCTGACGCCGCGCAAAATGTCCGCCATGGTGAACTCGCCCGCTTCGGTGGCGATCTGCGCGTGCAGCACAATTTGCAGCAGAAGATCGCCCAGTTCGTCGCGCAGCGCGGCGGGATCATCGGTGTCGAGCGCCTCCAGCACCTCGTAGGCTTCTTCGAGCAGATATTTCCGCAACGATTGATGCGTTTGCTCACGATCCCATGGGCAGCCTTCGGGCGCGCGCAAATGCGCGATCACCTCTTGGAACGCCTCAAAGCTGCTGCGCTCGCCCAACGCGGGCAGATACAGCGCCGTGAGATGGGCGATCGCGTCGCTGCGATCGAGCGCGTATAACGGCACATGTTCAACGCGGGCGGCATCCGTGCCAGCAGCGTGGATCAGCGTGACCGGAAATTCATCAGGATACTGATTCATGAGCGTGAGCTTGAGCGCCGACGCCAGATCACGGCTGTAGACCTGCCCCAACAGCGCGGGATAATCAGGATTGATCGGCGGGTGATGCGCGTGCGCCAGCGTGATCGCGTCGAACAGTTGCAAGCCGTCGAGCGCATCAACGCCCAGCAGCGCTAGTGTCGGCTCGATGAAGCTGATCCCGTTGACGATTTGCACAGCGATGCCTTCATTCGGCGCGCGTTCGAGCAGCAGCTTGACCGCCGCTTCCGCCATCAACGGATCGCCCGGCACGGCATAGACCACATCACCCGCGTGCGCGGCGGCGATCACCTGATCGGCAATCGCGGCGTAAACCGCCGGAAAATCGTCGAGCGTTTCATACAGATGATCAAAGCTGTGATAGCGCTCGTTGTTGGGTAAATCAGGCACGCACGGATGGCGCATGGTGCGTAAATACACCGTCGCTGCGCTGGCAAGCGCCGCCCACGCACGCCGCGAAAGATCGTCAGCGCTGCCGGGCCCCAAGCCAAGAATGGTTAAAGTCATCAGCTTACCTTTATTGCGGCGCACGTTCGCGCAGCAGATCGACCAGCAGCAGCACATTATACAGATCGCGCAGCGGCGCGGCGTGCCAAGTCGCGCCCGCGCGGTCGAGCAGATACAGTTGGCGATCCGCGACGCGCCAGCCGCCGAACGCATCCCACGTGAGCGCGCGCGCCCGCGTGTGGATGCCTTCCGCGCTCACTTCGAGATCGTCGGCAAAGCGCGCGCGTTCGCCCTGCGCCAATTTTGCCGCTAACGCGGGCTTGAGTTCAAGATGCACGCGCTCGGTCAGGCGTGTTCCCAATTCCGCCGCGCGGCGATAGACGTTAGTCAGCGTGAAAGTTTCGCCCTTTTTGCTGGTCAGCGTGAAAGCGTAGATCGTGCGGCGCAGCAGACCGCCAAAATAAGCGAGTTGTTCCGCGCGCAGTTGCAAGCGCTCGATCTCGGCGTAGAAGAAAAAAACCACGTTCGAGCCTTCACGATAGCTGAAACCATGCTCGTGCAAGATAATCTCGCGGTTCCAGTAATGCAGCACGTACCACATCAGCCCCACCGCGATCACGCCCATCAAGCCGATGGTGGCGAAAAAACTCCACCACGCTTCAACCTGCGCGACGGTCAAGCCGATGAGCAGCGCCAAGGGCGCGCCGATCAACGCCGCGCGCAGCAAAATGCGAAAACGGTCGCTCGGATAATGCGCGATCACCTTCCCATACAGCGGATCAGCTTCAAACAGCGCGCTCGATGGGGTGTCGGTCACAGGGTTAAGGCTCCGCTGGTACAGACGACCAACCCCCGCGCGATCATCATGAGGATGCTCAACCGTTTCATCATGTCAACCTTTTGCCGACCCATTAATGTGTTAGCTCGAACATGATCGTTCACGCCGTTGGCTGCGGCTGGATCATCGCCCAGACCATAGCACACACCAGCAGTGAGCGTGCAACCCATGCCAGCGTGCGCACCCAATTTGACGCCACCAGCGCCGTATGAGTGTCAGCATTGAAGCCCATGCTCAGCGCGCCATGTTGCGGCGCATTGACCAGACCCGTCATCAGCCACACCACGATGATCAAGCCGAAGCCCGCGTAAACCATCCACGCGGGAACGCCGGGCGGCTGCGCGCCCAGCAGCAGCAAGCCCGTGATCAGTTCGACGCCCATCAAGGGCAGCACCACCAGCGTGATCGCGCTCATGTGCGCCGCCTGATACGCCGTGTAGGTTTCCGTGCCGACCAGACGAAAGAGCGGATAATGCACAAACTGGATCACGAGAATCACGCCCGTCATAATCAGCGTCGCCGCCGCATGAACGATCAGCAGCAGTTTTAGTTCAGACACGCTCGTTCCTCGCTAGACCGATTAGGCTGTGGTTAATGACTCGACACTGCCGAATATTCACATTGTACAGCCAATGATCGCTAAGCCCATAAGCAGATGTTGAGCATTTTTCCGGTATAATAAAGTTAAGCGTTACAAACAAACCGTAGAAGGGTGAGCGATGTCAAATGACCACGCAATGCAGACGCAGACTCGTCACGAGGGGCGGTTGATGCAGAAAGCCAACGTCGTTGGTGTAGCGGTGGGACACAAAAATGCGAGCGATGAAACTGCCATCGTCGTGTTGGTCGAGCAAAAAGTGCCACTGGCGGCGCTGTCGGTTGACGACGTGATCCCGCGTGAACTCGAAGGCTTACGCACCGATGTGCTGGAGATCGGCTATCTGCGCGCGCACCAAACGCCGCGTGAACGTTTCCGCCCGATCCCCGGCGGCGTCAGCATCGGGCATTTTCAGGTGACCGCTGGCACGCTCGGCGTGATGGTCAAGGATCGCGTGACGGGTGAACGCTTCATCCTCTCGAACAATCATGTGCTGGCGAACAGCAATGATGCCAGCATTGGCGATGCGATCCTTCAGCCCGCTGTGTTAGATGGCGGCGTGCGCGCCAATGACCCCGTGGCGCAGTTACACAAGTTCGTGCCGCTGGCGTTCGTGGGCGATCCCGTGGTGACACCGCCGCCGCCC
>JBGSRB010000664.1:0-3145 GCA_041737735.1 Anaerolineae bacterium
GCGCGGGGACGCATCGCCTGTGGGTGCAAACATGGAGCGCGGCGGCGGGCTTGGGCGCGTGGAGCGCTGAGGTCAACTTTACGCTGCAAACCGCGCCCGTCACGCTGATCAGCCCACTTGATGACGCTTTCACGGGCTTAAACCCGACGCTCACGTGGGCGGAATCGCCCGGCGCATCATGGTATTACCTGTGGCTCAGCCGCGACGGGGAGTATGTGCTGGATCAATGGTATGAAACACCTGTGATCTGCTTAGACGACGTGTGCGCCGTCGATTTGACCGAACTCACACCCGGCGATCATCGCTGGTGGGTGCAGGCGTGGCATGTCGAAGGCTGTTACGCCGAATGGAGCGACGCGGGCGCGTTCACTGTCAGTATCAACCTGCCCGTGGTGGATGATGTTGTGCCGAGCGCGACACTTGCGCCGACAACCACACCTGATCTCACACCCGAAGTTACGCCCGAAGCCACACCGGAAGCTGCGCTCGAAGCCACACCGGAAGCTGCGCTCGAAGCGTCAGCCGAACTCACACCAGAGTTAACGCCTGATCTCGACCCATGAATTACGCAACCAGCGCGCGCAGCAGGCACAGGAATATTGCAACGTGGGCGCGCCTATGTTAACTTATGCGCAAACTATCTCATGTTGGCGAACGACATTTACAGCTAAGGACACCGCCGCCCCATGTCCGTTGATCCGCTGATCGGGAAACAGATCGACGCCTTCACGATTCACGAACGGATCGGCAAAGGGGGCATGGCGACGGTCTATCGCGCTTATCAACCGTCGGTCAACCGTTCGGTGGCGCTCAAGGTAATCTCGCTTGATTCCAATCTCAGCGGGCAAGCCGAGTTCCGCGAGCGTTTCGCGCAAGAGGCGCAAACCATCGCCTCACTCGAACACCCGCACATTCTGCCCATTCATGATTACGGCATCGTCAATAACGAACTCGCCTATATCGCCATGCGCTTGCTGCGCGGCGGTTCGTTGTCGGAACTGCTGGCGAATGAAGGACCGCCTCCGCTGGAACGCACCATCGAGCTATTCACGCAGGTGGCGCGCGGTTTGGCTTCGGCGCACGCTAAAAACATCATTCATCGTGATCTCAAACCGAGCAACATCATGCTCGATGAAACCGGCAACGCCTACCTCACTGATTTTGGCTTGGCGAAGATCATCGAGAACTCGATTCACCTGACCAAAAGCGGCAATATCGTCGGCACGCCCGCCTATATGTCACCGGAACAACTGCGCGCTGAACCCATCGATCAGCGCTCGGATATTTACGGCATGGGCTGCATTTTGTATCACTTATTGGTGGGGCGTCCGCCGTTCGAGCCGTCATCGTCCAACATGTTGTCGATCATCTATCAGCATCTTGAGCGCCCGCCGACGCCGCCGCGCGAACTGAACCCGCATATTCCTGCGCAAGTTGAAGCGGTGGCGCTCAAAGCCTTAGCCAAACGCCCCGAAGATCGCTATCAAAACTTGATCGATATGACCGCCGATCTCAATGATGCGATTGGGCGTTCCTTCACACGCACGAGTACGCCATCGCCGCGCCCGATGCCTAAACCCTTCACCGATCCCACGCCGATGCCCACGACGCGCATCCAAACCCATAACGGCGGCTCGCGTCCGCTGTTGGTGGTCGCTACGACGATCGTTGGAATTTTGATGATCACCGCGCTGATTATTGTGCTGGCTAACGCGGGCGTGTTCACCCCTGTGGTGGCACTGCCCACCGTGCTGGCGGGGGAAAGCGCGCTCGGTGAAGCCGCCCAGCCCGACGATGCCGAGATCGACACCGCGCGCCGTCGTTTAGGAGCGGAAGGCTTCATCGCTTATTTGACCTGCACCCTCAGCAGTCAATATCACGCGGCGCAAGCGCGCGAAGTGGGCGAATTTTTGGCGCAGCACAATTTGCGCTATCGTATTTACGATGCGGGCGACGATGCGTATCTGCAAACCGCTCTGATTGATCGCGCGCGCGCGGAAGGCGCGGTCGCTTTGATCGTCTGTCCCCTTGATCTCGAACTGCTCGATGAACCCCTGCGCTCAGCCGAAAGCGCACAGGTGCCGCTGGTGTTCATGTCGTCGAACATTCACAGCTATGGTGGCGTGCTGTTGGCGGGCGATGATTACCGTATGGGTTTCACGGCAGGGCAGGCGCTGGGCGAAATCCTCAACGCCGAACGCGACGGACAGGGGCGCGTGGTCATTCTCGATTATCCCGACTTAGCGATTATCGTGGATCGCGCCAACGGTTTAGAAGCGGGCGTGTTGGCAACTGCGCCAGAGGTCGAGATCGTCGGGCGCTATCTGGGCGCGCTGCCGGAAAACGGCGAACAGTCGATCCGCGCGCTGCTGGCGGAGGGCGTCGCCTTCGACGCGATCTTGAGCATCAACGACGCCGGCACGTATGGCGCGATCACCGCGCTGGAGGTGGCGAACATCCCACCTGATAGCGTGATCATCGCCAGCGTCGATGCCGAACCGTTGGCGGTGCGCCATATCCGCGATGGCTATTATCTGCGCGCGTCGGTCGAAGTGGGACGCGAACAATTTTCGCGCACCGCCGTCAACGCCATGATCAAGCTGCTGGCAGGCGCTACTGTCCCTGAAATTTATCGCGTTCCGCCCGGCGAAGCTGTGACCGCCGCCACGCTGCCGCCGCGCGTGCCGGTGCCGGATTAGATGCGCGCTATCCGCCTGTGGAAGCCGTTCAATGTGCTGACCAAGTTCACCGATGCCGACGGACGCGCCACGCTTGCCGATTACATCGCCATTTCCGATATTTATCCCGTTGGACGGCTTGACCACGACAGCGAAGGCTTGCTGATCCTGACCGACGATGGCGCGCTGCAAAATCGCTTGACCGATCCTAAGTTCGCGCACCCGCGCACCTATTGGGCGCAGGTCGAGCGCATCCCTGATCTAGCGGCGCTCGATCAACTGCGTGCGGGCGTCGAACTCAGCGACAAGGGCAAAACATGGCGCACCCTGCCCGCTAAAGCGACGCTGATCGATCCGCCGGATGTGCCGCCGCGCGACCCGCCGATCCGCTATCGTGCCAGCGTGCCGACCGCGTGGATCGCGCTCACGCTGACCGAAGGTAAAAATCGGCAGGTGCGCCGCATGAC
>JBGSRB010000396.1:0-2125 GCA_041737735.1 Anaerolineae bacterium
CATCCGCACAGCCACGACGTTACTGGCGCTGGCGGCGGGCATGTTCGCGCTGTCCAGCATCACGCTGGTGGGCGCTGGCACGCGCGAGATTCTCAACTTTCAATTGGCGCAGCAGTTGGGCGGCAATGTGCTGGTGTTTCCGTTCGCCAGCGTGGTGTCGCAGGGCATCGGAGATGGCTTGCTCGACGCGCAGTTAAGCGGCATCGACGGCATCGAATATCGCACGCGCTTGCTCACGATTCAGGGGCGCGTGGAAACGGTCGATGGTGTCGTACCGGAGTTTTCGTTCCCCGGCAGCGACGGGATGCCCGAACGCGCGCAGCGCGGTTTCCGCGCCGTGGGTTTGCAGGTGCGCCAAACCGACAATCCTGATCTGACTTATGGGACGATCACGCGCGGGCGCACGCTCACGCTTGAAGATACAGGTCAGCCCGTGATCCTGCTGCCCGAAAGCAGCGACAACGCCGGCTTTGTGACCTCAGCCTTCGCGGACGCTGAAGTCGGCTCGCAGGTGGCAATCGAGATCAGCGGGCGCAGCTATACCTTTGAGGTGATCGGCTTCTTCACCACGGGCGGCGCAGCCAACTTATTCGGCGGCGGTGGCGCTTACATTCCCGATGGTGTGGTGCGTGCGGGCGGCGGATCGTTCACGTTCACGGTGCTGCAAGTCGCGCCCGCCAATCTTAACCGCGTGCTGCTCGATCTCTCCGCCAACCCGTTGAATTTCGCGCTCGACATCAGCTTCATCGACAGCTTGCTCAAACGCCTGATCGACCAGTTCGCGGCGATCCCGACAGTCGTCGGTTTGCTCTCGCTGCTGGCGGCGGCGGTGACGATGGCGAACACGGTTTCGCTGGCGACGCTCGAACGGCGGCGGCAGATCGGCATTTTGAAAGCCGTCGGCTTGAAGGGGCGGCGCGTGCTGTGGGTGATGCTGCTCGAAAACACGCTGATCGGCGCGTTGGGCGGCTTACTTGGCATCGGCTTGAGCGCGCTTGGTGTCGCGCTGCTGACGCAGCTCAGCACGGGCGTGCCGATCCCCGTTCCCGAAGAGTCGCGCGTGTTCATTTTTGCGCTGGTGGTCGCGTCGGTTGTGATCGCGTGGGTAGCGACCTTCCTCAGCGCGCGTGTGGCGGTGGGCGAGAGCGTGACCAACGTGCTGCGCTACGAGTAGAGTCAATTTGCGAATTCTCGCTTTGCTCACAAACGCAAGCGGGCGTATAGTTATGCAAGTGCGTTTGATGGAGAGCGAACTCGCATGAACGATCAACCCTCTGTGCTGCAACCGCGCATCGACGCGATGATGGCACAGTTAACTTCCGATGAACCTGCTGAACGCCGCGAAGCCGCCTATTTCCTGGGTGAAGCGGCGGAAGCCGACGCCGTTCCCGCGTTGATCGAACTGTATCGGCGCGATCCCGATGCGTCGGTGCGCAAGGCAGCGGGTTATGTCTTGGGCATGTTCCGCGCGGTGGAACAAGCATTGCAAACCGATCAAGCCTACGTGGTGGGTCTGCTCGAAAATGTGACGGAGGGCAAATTAGGCAGGCGCGGCGGGCGCGGGATCGTGCGCGTTGAGATCGGCTTACTGGTTGCCTTCCTGATCCTCGGCTTGGTGGCGCTGCTGCGCGATGATGTGCGCGCACTCGTGTTCCCTTCCGCGACGGATCGCGCCACCCTGCTCGAAGCCGTGCGTGGACAATATGCGCTGGTCAACAACGACGCGCGCACGTTGCAAACCCAATACATCGCCCTGCTCAGCGCGCAAACCTTGAGTTGCAACGACTTCTTCAATGAAGTGGGCGCGCTCAGCATCAACGCCGCCGATGCGCGCGCACACAGTGATATTGCGTCGATTGTGACGCGCTTAAATCAAGCGCGCGCCAACTGGCAGCAGGCGAAGGCGTTGTATGATCGGGTTTGCAACGAAGACGAAACGCCCGAACCGGAACTGGTGGGCGAAACCTTCCGCACGCATTTGTCGCCCGCGCTCACCACGCTGACCGAGATTGAACTCGATTTTGCGGCAGCGCAAGCCGTGCGGATCATTCCGACGGATGCGCCGCAAGTCGCGCCGCCCGTGGAACAACCCCCGGATGCGCCGCCTGCTGAGCAACCGACCGCC
>JBGSRB010000410.1:0-11008 GCA_041737735.1 Anaerolineae bacterium
GGGCGTGCGCGCGACGATCATCAATGTGGGCGGTGGGTTGCCCGTCGATTATTTCGCGCCCCCGGTGCCGGTTGCGGCGCAGGCGCAAGCTGTCATGACGGGGCAGACGCCGTTGGAAAACATCGCTGCCGCGCTGTTTGATGTGCTGGCAGCGCAGCCGAACCCGCCGACCCTGATGATCGAACCGGGCAGCCGCGTGATCGCGGATGCGGGCGTGCTGCTGGCGACAGTCGAGAATGTCAAGCGGCGCGTGGCGTTGGATGAGCATTGGCTGTTGCTGGACGCGGGCTTTAATACGCTGCTCGATACACTGGCGTATAGCTGGTATTTTCACGGCGTAGCAGCGGATAGGGCGGACGCGCCGCATGATCAACCGTATCGCGTGAGTGGTCCTTTATGCGATGGCGCGGATGTCTATCACGATGCGGAAAACTTGGGACGGCTGCCTGATCATCGCTATTTACCTGCCAACATGCAGGCGGGCGACGTGATCGCGTTTTTGGATGCAGGCGGCTATACGCTCGATCAGATGCACCAGTACAACGGACACCCGCGCGCGGCGGCGGTCATGATCATGGACGATGGGAACGGCACGCCCGCGTTAATTCGGCGGCGCGAAACTTACGCTGATCTCGCGGCGTTCGATCTGCCGCTGGCTTAAAATTCTAACCGTTCGATCACGCTGCTGCGCCGCTGGCGGCGCTTTAACAACGGGCTGAATAGACTCATATCGTAGACTTGGCGCATTCGCAGGATCGCCCACACGGCGATCAGGGCGGTGAGCGTTGCCGCACCCACGCAGATGTAAAACAGGTCAAACGGTATGACCAAGATGTATTCCGCGATCAGGATCACGCCACCTGTCAGCACACAGCCGATGATCACCCCAATAGCAAACAAGTAGCTGTCCATAAACATGCTCACGCGCCCACGTCGTTCTTCCGGCACAATCGCCAGCATCGCCGTGCGCGCCGATTCGTCGATGGTGGTTTTCATCAGGCGCGCCAAGCCGAAACCGATCACCGCGCCGCCAATGCCGGGAATCATCAGTATGAAGATGCCGCCGATCACCACGCTGACGGGCGCGATCAGGAAAACATCCTTGAGATTGAACCGGCTCAGAATGAGTCCCGTCAGCACGCTTTGCATGAAGAACGACAGCAGCGTTAAGCCGAGCCTAAAGAAACTGTAGAAACTCTGAAAAGCCGCGCCGTCGAAACTTGCGCTGGTCACGTCGAGAAAGTGAAACTCGAACACAACCAGCGTCATCGACACGATGACTAGCCCGACCATCAGATAGCGAAACGACTGCACCTCGCGCAAGAATGCCCAACCTTCGGTCAGGGTCTCGCGCACAGGCACATGCTGATGCGCGTTGGTAGTGTGACGTGGACGCACGCCGCGCATTCCGAACACGATCAGGAAGAAGGTCAGCACATAGAGGATGGCGTTGAATGACAGCAGTTCGACCGATTCAACACCCGACTCAATTAACAGCGGCGCCACCGCGCCCGCGATCAGTAAGCCGACGATCTGCCCGATGAAGCCGACGGCGGCGATCAGCGGGAACAGACGTTTGCCTTGCTGCATCTCGAACACATCGTTCGCCAGCACCCAGAACACCAGCGGGAAAAATAACCACTGCTGATCGCTGAGCAGATAAAGCAGCGAGTAATTCAACCAGTCGGGCGCGCCGAAGATGAACATCAGCCGCAAACCGACATATGCCGTCGCGATGATCACCGCCATCCAGCGGATCACGGTCAGGCGATCAAAACGATCCACCACTAGCGATTGCAAGCCCGCCGTGAAGATGATCAGCAGCATATCGACGACGTAGACGACCAGCAGCTCGTTAATGCCGACTTTTTCGAGAAAGCCGCTGACTGCCACCACATCGGAAATTTCCAACGCCAGTGAATTGATGAACAGCAGCAGACCCATCATCAGCACAAGGCGATATTCGCCGGGACGTATGCGGATGAAACGCTCAGCAAAAGTGGCGAGCATGGTTGTTCCTATTGAGCTTCAGCGTCGTGTTCGATGTTGAGTATACCATGCCGTTATTTTAAGCGTCGGCATAACCATGCGCATGTTGTTTATGCCACTGCCACGCCGTTTCGATGATCTGGTGCAGTTGGGCGAATTCAGGTTGCCAGCCCAGTTCTTGCTGAATGCGCGTGCTGTCCGCGATCAGAATCGGCAGATCGCCCGCGCGCCGTTCGCCATATTGCACGGGAATCGGGTGTCCGGTGATAGTGCGCGCCACTTCGATGATCTCATTGACCGAATACCCGCGTCCGTTGCCGAGATTATACTGCCGACTTTCCCCATGTTCGAGTGCTTCAAACGCGAGAATGTGCGCGGATGCCAGATCGAGAATGTGAATGTAATCACGGATCGGCGTTCCGTCGGGCGTGGCGTAATCCTGCCCGTAAACCATGACATGATCACGCTGACTGAGCGCCACTTGCAACACAATCGGGATTAAGTGCGATTCGGGGTCGTGGGCTTCGCCAATGTGTCCGTTGGGGTGCGCGCCCGCCGCATTGAAATAGCGCAGCGCACAGTATTTCATGCCGTAGATGCGATCCATCCAGTGCAGCAGGCGCTCAATGAAGAACTTTGATTCTCCATACGGGCTGCCGGGGATGATCGGCTCGTCAGCCGGGATCGGCATCCGTGTGGGTTCGGCAAACAGCGCGGCGGTGGATGAGAAGATGAAGCGCTTGACGCCGTGTTCAGCGGCGATTTCGAGCAGGTTCGCCGCTGCGACCACGTTATCGCGCAGATATTTGAACGGCTTTTCCATGCTTTCCGGCACGATGATGTAGGATGCGAAGTGGAAAATGCCATCAAATTGATGCTCAGCGAACATATGCGCCAGCGCCGCGCGATCCAACAGATCGCCCTGATAAAATGCCGCTTGCGGATGCACCGCCTGTCGATGACCGGTGGCTAAGCTGTCGAACACCACCACTTCATAGTCGTTTTCGATCAGCATTTCGACCATGTGGCTGCCGATATAACCTGCACCACCCGTGACGAGAACTTTCATGTTGATGAACCTTTTGAGGATGTAATCAAAGCCAGCGTTGGGGTGAACAAATCGTCACCCCAACGCTATATACACCGTAAACTGCGGAAATTATCAAACGCGATCTAAACTGCCGCTGCGCGCGCGCTCGATTTGTTCGACCCACCACTTCGCGCCGACGACGCCTTTGACTTCAAGCGTCATTTCTGCGCCATCGCCGGTCACGTAGACCATATCCTTACCGCCCAGCATCCCTTTGTTTTCGGAGCGCGCATTTGTGATGCTGCTGACAGGGATGATCCACGCGACCTCTTTCACTTCTTTACCGCCGAACAAGCCCAAACGCTTGCCGACTTTTTCATCCTGCTGGAAGATCAAGCGCTGATCGGTCAAGTAGAGGATGCCGTTGGCTTTATCCTTGCCGCGTTCGTCCGCGCTCCATTCAGCGTTGGCGGTGATGAACAAGGCTTCACCCGTTTCGAGTGTGAAGGCGGCTTCGTCCAGATCACTCAGATAGCTGTCGATGCGCCCGCATTCACGCGCCAATTCTTGGGCTTCGTCGTCCAGCGTTTCAAACTGCGCGCTCACGCGGGTTTTCAAGGCTTGCACATGCGCCTCAACTTGTTCAAGCTGCGTGGTGATGCCGGGCAACAGCCCTTCGAGTATCTGCGGTTTGGCGACGATGCTTTCGGCTTTGGTCAGATAATTGCGCGTTGTCTCAACCGCTTGCCGCAGGTCAACCGCAATGCTTTCGGCTTCAGCCTTCAAATCGGTGGCGATCTGATGCCAGCGATCGCGCAGCGACTCGGCGCTGGTTTCGAGTTCGGCAGCGAACGCATAACCGCGCCCACGCAGCGCGGTGATGCGGTTGGGCAGTTCGCTAACCTGACGTTCGAGTGCGGCGATGGCGTCAAGGACGCTTTTCGCGGCGTCGGTGCGCGTCAGTTCGGTGAAGCGGCTTTGCAGGGCTTCAAACTGACTGTTCGATGGTTCAGCGCTCATGGTGCAGCCTCCTGATCAGTGCGGATGGTGCCAGAATAAATCCCAAATTTACCCAAATTATCCCAAAAACACGCTTGCTTGATGTTTAAGGGAAATTCAAGCGGAACTGCGTCGGTTCGGGTGTCACTTCCGGATCGGCGTCAGGGTCAGGGCTGGCTTGGCGGAAGATGATCTCGATCTGACGGTCAGTGTTTAAGTCGAAGCGAAATTCGAGAATGGGTTGATCCAGCACGTAGGATGCACTCGGCTGCGGTGACACATTGACAACCGATGCACCAATCGGCAGCGTGACCTGCACACTGACCGCATTGGCGCGCGCACCGGGCTGCTTTTGCAGTTCGAGCTGATAGCGTTGATAGGGTCCAAAGTCGTCGATGATCGAAGGCGTGCTGTAGATGAACTGCACGCGCGCGCTGCTGTCGTAGCGCACGGCGAACCGAGTCGTGAACATCGTGTGCGCGGGGTCTTCGACAATCGTCGGGCGCAGCGCGATATTGGTCGTTTCTTCGAGAATTGAACCGGGCGGCACGAAAATTTGCGTCAGGTTGTTGTAGTCGATGGGTCCCGTGAAGGGCGGGTTAATGGCGGGATCGAGTTCCGCCACGCGTGCCGAATAATCATAACCGACGGTGGCGCGGTTGCGCGTGCTGCCATCGGCGCGCACATCGACATCTAGCGTGATCTGGCGCAGCACCGAATTGTTCGATTTATTGCCGAGATTAGCGTCGGCAACCATCAGATAATCGGCGCTGGCATCGCTCTGCGCGCCCGACCAGCCGAGACTCTCGATGGCGGCTTGCAGGTTCGGATCGGTGAAATACATCATGATGTGTTTTTCTTGCAAGCCGCGCAGCAGCGCCGTAAGCAGCAGCGTGTTCTGATTCGAGTCGAAGCTGATGCTTTGCCAGCGCGTGAAGATTTCTTGATAGAGCGCCGTCAGGAAGGCTTTGTGAATATCGTCCCCGATGATCTCGCCCGTGGTTCGCACATCGTAAATCACTTCGCGGAAATTGCCCGCGTTAACGATGCGATCATAACCCGGCACGATCACGTCACCCACAATCGCCAGCAGATACTCGAAGCCGGTAATGTCGATGGCAATAGCGCCATGCACAGGCGCACGCGGGTTGCCGCCCGTGTTGTAATACCAGATCGCCATTTGCGCGGTCGCGGGGTAATCAACTTCCCAACTGCCATCCCAGAGGGCGTAGATCGGTTCGCTGTAACGCACCCACCACGTAGGAATCGGGTATTGTGCCGCTAATTCCGGCGATGGCGGGATCGGGCTAGTGCGCGTGGTTGGGCTGTAGTCGTAATCGGTCACACGCCCATTACGCACGGTCATCCAGCCATAGGTGCTGATATAACCGCCCGATGGACGCAGTTCATCGTTGTTCTGCGACAGCACCAGATAGTTGCGTTCAGCGCCGATGCCCAACGCTTGCGTCAGGATGTCGGGCGAGTTGATCAAGATCAGGTCGATCTCGCTGAGCATGTCGTAGTATTCGTTCATCTGGTGAAAACGCAGCACCAGTTCGGTCGGCACGCTGTCGATGTCGATTTGATCGATGCGCTGGCGGGCGTTATCCAGCGATTCACGGGCGTTGAGGAATTGTCCGCGCCCGACGCGCAGCAGTTCAACCACGCGCTCGCCGCTGGAAATCTGCGTGACGATCGCGCCGCCTTCGGTATCCGCCACGAGAAACGACAGCGTGGGCTGCAACCCGCGCAGGATGCTTTGTCCCGCACTCGCCATTTGATACGCCGCTTCGATCAGGTTGATCGTCGTCGGCAGGCTCTCATTGAGTGACGCCACCGGTGCGATGATGCCCAAGCGCGAGCGTGTGGTTTCAAGCGTGCTGGTCAGGTCACTGACGCTGGACGAGATGCGCGCGAAATCTTCGATGGTCAGTTCGGTGCTAGTGCGATTATTGACGCTGTTCAACACGCGCTCAAGGCTGGCGAGCGATGTTTCGACACGACTGACCGAATCAGCGAGCAGCGCCGCTAAGCTGATCGTGATGATGGAAACCACCGCGATGATGACGATCACGATGTTCAGCCAGCGCACGCGCCGCAAGCCTTTGCGTACGCTGCGTGTAAAACCGGAACTGCGCCGCCGTCGTTGACGCATTTTGGCGGGTTCGCTGCTGAGCGGTTCGGCTGTAGGCTGCGCGTCGGCAGCATCAACTTCGGGTGTATAAGTCATAAGGCATGTTCCCGTCATTCAAGGCTGCGGGTGGAAGCAATTTGCGTCTACTGTACCTGAATTTGTGCGCTTTTGTCATGGCGAATCGGGGGAAAGGGCTGGCAGGTCGGCAGAACGTAAGGGGCTTAGCACGCCAAGCCCCTCTCATTTCCATTTAGCCCAGTGGTGATCCGTTCGATACCGAACGCTCACGGCTGGCATTTTCCGGCTGATGCCCATGCTCCGACTGCGGCTGCGTCAGATCGATCAACGCTTGTAGTGGGTTCTTCGGTGCATCCGCCAGATGCGTGCTGATCGTGTCCAGATCGCGCCAGTAGCGCTCAGGGTCGAATTCGGCGCTCCAGGTGTTTAACTGCACGATGTTGGGGTGAATAGTGGGTTCGGGCAGTTCGGCGGCGTGATACAGTTCTTCGTGCATCTTTTCGCCGGGGCGAATGCCCGTGAAAGCGATTTCAATATCCTGATAGGGGCGCAGTCCGCGCAAACGGATCATGCGTTCGGCAAGCTCGACGATCCGCACGACTTCACCCATCTTCAGAATGTAAATATCATCACCCTGTGTGATGCTGGCGGCATGGATGATCAGGTTGACGGCTTCGGGAATACTCATGAAATAGCGCGTCATATCGGGATGCGTGACCGTGACGGGTCCGCCGCTGTCGATCTGGCGGTTGAACGTCGGCACGGCACTGCCGCGACTGTTCAGCACGTTACCGAAGCGCACCGCTGTATAGAGAGTGTTGGTGCTGTTGTGCGCGCGGGCGTGCAGCATCAACTCGCATACGCGCTTACTCGCGCCCATGATGCTGGATGGGTTGACCGCTTTATCAGTCGAGATCAGCACGAAGCGCTCAACTTGGAACTCATGGGCGAGTTCGATCAGGTTGCGCGTGCCGAAGATATTCACGCGCACCGCTTCCTGCGGATAATATTCGAGCATCGGCACATGCTTATATGCCGCCGCGTGAAACACGATCTGCGGGTGATGGCGATCAAACATCGTGTGCAGCGTCGAGTGAATGGTGATGTCGGCAAGCACCGCCACCAATTCAATTTCGGGATGCTTGGCGTGCAGTTCAGTCACTAGGTCGTGCAGACCGCTTTCATTGTTGTCCAGCAGTACGGCTTTGGTGGGCGAATACTTCATGATCTGACGGCTGAGTTCCGAGCCAATCGAACCCGCCGCGCCCGTGATCAGAATGACTTTGTTCATCACCGGCGTGAGATCAACCGCTTCATGGCGCGTGATCGGGCTGCGACCGAGCAGGTCTTCCGCCTGCACATCGCGCAGCAGCGGGGCGCTTTTGTGTTCGTTGACCAGTTCCAGCACATCCGGCACGACTTTGATCAGCGACTCGGTGCGTTCGCAGCGCGTGAGAACATCACGGAAATCAGCGCCGCTGATGTTGTGTACCGCCACGACGATCAGATCAATTTTGTACGTTTCCGCGATGCGCTCGATGTCGTGACGTGTGCCAAGCACGCGGCAACCTTCAACGAACATCCCTTGCTTTTCCGGGTCGTCGTCGATGAAACCGAGAATGAGATAAGACATAGCTTTCGAGCGATGCTTGATGCGCCACGCGAACGCCTGACCCGAATCGCCCGCGCCCACGATCAGCACGCGCGTCAGCTTCGGGAACTCTTTACGGGTGATCGCGAGCCAGCGCCACTTTAAGCCGCTGAGCAGGCGCGAACGATAGCGCAGCACGACGAAGCCCACCAGCATAATGGCGCTGCTGAGCAGCACAAGAAACACCGGCAGCGCGGTTTGATTGAAGATCACCATAAAGAGGGTGATCATCACGCTGGCGGTGAACACCGCATTGATGAGGATTGTCACTTCGTGACCACTGCTGCGCGTCCAGATGTGGCGATAAACGCCAAAACCGAATAATGCCAGAATATGAAAGAGGGTGATCGTTACGATTAGCCATGCTGCCGCACTTGCGTCGACTGAATCATTAACAGCGTGGAGGAGGGCGGCGGCAGTGATGGTCACGAGAATGATAGTGATGTCACCCAATACCGCGCGCGCTGTTCGTTGCAGATATTTAGTTGTGAACCGCGGTGAAGCGGCTAGTTTCTCGCGCATTACGGCTTTTCTCCTCATAAAAACTGAGTTGCGGCGAAATTAAGTCGCGACAGTGATGCAGCGCGTCACGCACTGCGTCACCCTATTCATAGATGTTATGCGCGTTTGCTGCCCTCTGGTTGATCGACAACTTCAGCTTGCTTATTCCGTTTAGTCGCGCCATTTCGGTTATCCTTGCCGCTTCCTTTTTTGACGGGTGTATAGTAATAGCCGTAGTAGCCGTATTCGTAAGTTTCATCACGCGGGTTCACGCGGTTAAGGATCACGCCCTTGAGCGTAATATCAAGCTGGGCGAATTTTTCTTTGGCTTTGAGTGCCGCGCCGCGCCGCGTGCGCGCGCTGTCGATCACCAACACGACATCGGCGTTAGTGGTCGCGGCAAGCACCGCGCTGTCGGCGGTCATCAAACAGGGCGGCGTGTCGATCAGCACTACATCGATGTTGGGCGAATTGCGGAACATATCGATCCAGCGCTGCATCAACGCCGAGCCGAGAATCTCGGTTGGGTTCGATGGAATGAAGCCGCTGGTGATCACGCGCAAGCGCGGCACGCTGGTGTTCTGCAAGCATTGACGCAGGGTGGCGGGCAACGCGCCATCTTTGCTTATGCTAGCGGGATCAGCTTGATCGGGGTCGGCAAACAGCAGGGTGGTCAAGCCGACATTGTTTTCCAAGCCGAACACTTCATGTGCTTTAGGACGGCGTAGGTCAGCATCGATCAGCAAGACTTGCAAGCCCGCCAGCGCCATGGTGATCGCAAGGTTGGCGGTGGTCAGGCTTTTGCCTTCTTCCGGGTTGGAACTGGTGATGATATACACACCCTTGCCGCTGTTTTTGCTGGCGTAAAGCAGGTTGGTTCGCAACGTGCGATAGCCTTCAGCGACGGGCGACATAGACGGTTGGTTGATCACCAAGCGTTCTTGGTAGCCATCGCGCCGCTTGCCCACGCGCACAATCGCGCCGAGAATGGGCAGTGCCATCACCTGAGCGGCTTGTTCCGATGTGCGGATGGTATCGTCGAAATATTCGACCATCAAGGCGACGCCAACCGCCAGCGCCGCACCGAGCATCGCGCCGATAGCGGTTATGCTGAATAGATTCGTGCCGCTGGCACCGGTGGGGATGCGCGCCGGTTCGAGAATGTCCACGCGACCCGCGCGCTGCTCAAGCTGGATGATCTGGTTGGTGAACGCGGTGATCGAAGCCGTCGTTTGTGTGATCTGCGTGATCAATGCGGTGCGCTGCGCTTGCAGGTTGTCGCGCAGGGCGGTGTCTTGCGTGTTCTGAATTTGATTTTCGATCAGCGCTTGACGTTCGCGCGCATCGCGCAGTTCGTTGTTAAGGATGACCACCTGCTCGTTGGCATAATCCAAGCGGTCTTGTTCAGCAAAAGATAAACCGGGGCTGCGCGCCACCAACTGCCGCGCCAGTTCATTGGCGAGATCGGCGGCTTGCACCGGATCAGTTAATGTGACCGAGATGGTGATGAAGGTTGTGCCTTCGATCAGACGCGCGTTCATGATGCTGCGGAGGCGATCCGGCGAGATATTGGTGATGCCCAGCGTATCCACCGTGCTTTGCAACAGATCGAACGTTTGCAGGATGCGAATGTAAGATGGGGCTGCCAGAATGCCGCTGCTGATGCGCGACGTGTCGATGTCGGCAGTTTGGGTGACGTTGCTGAGTGCTACCGTCGAACTTGCTGTATACACCGAAGGACGCCCCGTATTCAGGATAAAAGCGACGCCGCCAGCGACAAAAGCCGCTACCAGCACCAGCCAAATCCATTTTCGGGCGAGGCGCAGAACTTGTGAAAACTCCATTTACGATGCTCCTGCTCGACGATGGCAAGATGAACATTGTAGAGCGTTCGCACGTTTTTTCACATGCCGGAAACAGGTTTTAGTCAGCATCATGTCCCGAAATTACACAAGCGCGCCCACGACAATAGGAAAATACGCCTAGCAATGCTTTCATTTTAGTATAACGACATTTAGCGCAGGTGACTTCAAGAATTATGTAAATTTTATGGTTTGGCGGGCGTTTTCTGCATAAACGAACCGCATCTTTAATGCGTTTGCCCTGTCAGGTAACATACAGATGTGATTTGTTCATGCTTTCGTGCCATTTTAGGGATCACTCATGGCTTACATTCTCATCATCAATGCTGCGCTTGATCGCCCTTTGGCGCGCACACTCGAAATTGAACTACAAAATGCGGGTTACGCGCTTTGGCGCGAAGATGCTTCGCACGAGGATCAATTGGCGCTGGATGCCCTGCGTGAAGTGGTCGAGTCGGCGCAGTTGGTGGTGTTCGCATCATCCGGACAAGCGCCGCGCGATGAGCGTTTAGAATTTCAACTGCGCGTGGCGCAAGCCAGCGCCAAGCCGATCCTGACGATCCGCAGCGCGGATCGTTTGCCCGACTTGCAAGCGCAGCTTCGTCAATTTGTGCTGCCGAGTCACGGGCGCGATGCGGTGCTGCTGCCCCAGCCGATCAGCACCGATCAGATCGATGAGATGAACGCACAGGCGGCGGGTGAAATGCGGCGGGCGCGCGCCTCCAGTGGCTTGATCATCGCCGCTGTGCTTGTGGTGATCGCGGGCATCGCCCTGATGACGCTGTTTCCGCTGCTGCGCGCGCCGCTAGCGTCGCTGTTCGGCG
>JBGSRB010000433.1:0-2644 GCA_041737735.1 Anaerolineae bacterium
CCGTCCCCGCCACGCCCGCGCCCAGTGCCACAATCTGCGCGGGATCGACCCCGCTTTGCGCGATCACCGCGCTGATCACACGGCGCAGTTCCGCGGCTGCGGCGTCTTTACCTACTGTATTCGGGTTGACCGCGCCGCCGATCACCGGCGTGCTGCTGTGCAGTTCCGCATCGACCAGCGCCGCGCGCACGGTGCTGCCGCCGCCATCCACCGCCACTACATATGGCAATTTGCCCATCCTTCCCAGTTACGGCACAATTCCAACCATGTTTACACGGAAAACAACCGCTAAAGGTTACATCAAATGAGCTATCTCAGCATTGATATTGCCGAACAGCCGCACGCGCTCAACCGCTTACTCAATGAAGAACGCGCCAACATCACCCTGATCGCTCAACAAATTCGTGAACGCCAGCCGCGTTATGTGGTGCTGGCGGCGCGCGGCAGTTCCGATAATGCGGCGCGTTATAGCCAATATTTATTCGGCACGCGCAATCATTTATCCGCTGCGCTGGCGACGCCATCCATATTCACGCTCTATCAGCAGCCGCCCGATCTGAAAGATGCGCTGGTCGTGGCGATCTCGCAAAGCGGGCAATCGCCCGATATTGTCAGCGTGATCGCCGAAGGCAGACGACAAGGCGCGCTCACCGTCGCGCTGACCAACGACTCCGACTCGCCGCTGGCACTCGCCGCCGAACACACCGTGTATCTGCACGCGGGACCCGAAAAATCCATCGCGGCGACCAAGACTTACACCACATCGCTGACCGCGCTGGCGATGCTATGCGCCGCCATCGCGCAGGATGACGACGCCTTCGAGCAGTTGACGCACGTCCCCGCATGGATCGAGCAGATCGTCCGTGATGGCGACCACACCATCCGCGCGGCGGAACGTTACGCTTATATCGATTACTGCGTGGTGGCGAGTCGCGGTTACAACTATGCCACCGCTTACGAAGTCGCGCTCAAACTCAAGGAAATGGCGTATATCATCGCTGACCCGTATTCATCTGCCGATTTTCAACACGGGCCCATCGCGCTGGTCGAACACGGTTTCCCGGTGATCGCCATTCTGCCGGATGGCGCGCTGCAACCCGAACTCGTGACCTTCTTCAACAACCTGCGCGAACGCGGCGCCGACATCGTGTTGATCGCATCGCAAAACGAGAGTTTCGCCCAAACACCGCTGCTCATTCCGTCCGGAATTCCCGAATGGCTGTCACCAATTGTCGCCGTCGTTCAAGGACAATTATTTGCGCTCGGCGTCACGCTGGCGAAGCGCTTCGACCCCGACAGCCCGCGCGGACTGCGTAAAGTCACGCTGACGAAATAGCCCACTGATTCACGGTGGGGCGATCGCCCCACCTAACGCCTCGCTTAATCCATTTTCCTAACGCTCACGCCAGCCGACTCCTGCTATAATCGGATTAACATGAAGTCAGATCTCATTCCCATCGATACTAAGTAGCACCCATTTAAAGAGGCGAACCTTGTCCAAACGATCTTTATTTTTCGCTGTTCTCGCGTTCATCGGCATCAATGTGCTGATCGGCGGCATAGTCATGGGCGCGATGTCGCCCACGGCGCAGCAACCGCAGCAACTTGTTGACCAACCCTTGGCTGCCAGCGCGTGTCAGGATGAGCGCGTGGCGTCGGTACAGCGCGCCTACCTCGACAGCGTGAGCCGTCGTGACAGCGGTCTCGCTGCCGACGCGCTCGCCTTCGAGAACGCACGCGACACCTTCATCGAAGTGATGGAGACGTGCTATCAGAATCTTGACGGGCCCCTGCGCTATGATGGCGGTGGCAGCATCTACACGGATGGCGGCGGGCTTGCCGTCAGCGAACCATTTGTGCTGTGGGGAACGAAATGGGGTGCGGGTTCGCCTTTCAACCCGGCAACCTCACCACGTATTGCTGGTGGCACAGTGACCTACAGTTTCATGCCTACCGGCGTTACAATCTTAGAAACTGATAGTTCGGGTCAGCCTATCTTCACGGGCAACAACATCAAGGTGGATGACTTCCCTACTTTTGAGCAATGCTTTTACACTGAAATTCGCAACGCCTTTGCCGCATGGCAAGCCGTGACCAACATCACGTTTAGCGAAGTGGCGGATAACGGTTTGCCGTTCAACGCCGCGGGCGCGGTCGGTCACATTCGCATCGGCGGTCACCTATTCGACGGGCCCAGCGGCGTGTTAGCACACGCTTATTTCCCGCCGCCGAACGGCACCACCGCAGCGGGCGACCTCCATTTTGATGTCGGCGAACCGTGGGGCTGCACCCATGGCGCGAATCGACTCGATCTCGGTTTGGTGACACTGCACGAAATCGGGCATTCGATTGGTTTAGCGCACGAGCCGAACATCCTCGCCGTAATGAACCCGTTCTATAACCCGTCGCTCAGCAGCTTACGCATGGACGACATTCTCGGTTCGCAAAGCATCTACGGACATAATGCCAGCGCCACAGCGATCCCGACGTATACCAATACGCCGACGGCTTCACGCACACCTAGCCGCACACCAAGTCGCACGCCCACCCCGACATTGACGCCGTCGCGCACACCCTCGCCGACCGCGACGCAGACGTTGACGCCGTCGTCAACACCATCATCCACACCCACCGCGTCATCGAC
>JBGSRB010000484.1:0-5150 GCA_041737735.1 Anaerolineae bacterium
GTTCACACTGCGCGTGCATGATCCGGCGGTCGAAATCGCCCCAACTGCCCCACGCGCGTTGATCGCTGGCGTATTCGCGCATGAGGATCGCGCACGCTTCGGCAAAACCCACGCCTTGATCGACTTGTTCTGGCGTGAGCGAGGTCAGTTCGGTGCAGAACGCGCTGACCTTCGAGCGCTGCGGGCGCACCAGAATGCTGCGCGCCGGGCTGATCGCGCCCGTGTCGAGCGCCAGCACGCACACCCCGATCTCGATGATCTCGTTGATCTCATCGGGCGGTGGGGGACCCAACCAGCAGGTCGCTTCCAGATCGATCACCAGCAGATGATCGGGATCGGGCAGGATGATCGGCGCGCTCATTTTACGTCTTTCCGCACGCCGTAGAGTTCATAAACGCGGGTGGTTTTCTGGCGTCCCTTGAATTTGAGTTCACCCAACGATTGCGCGTCGGCGCGTTCGCCTAAAACGCGCAGCACCTCATCCCCGATCAAGATTTGTCCGCCGCGCGCCGCCTCTTGCATCCGCTTGGCGACATTGACGACATCGCCAATCGCCGTATAGTTGATGGCGGAATCCGTGCCGATGTAGCCGACGACCGCATCGCCCGTGCCGATGCCGATGCTGAATTGCAGCGGATCGCCGCGCTCAGCGCTGAGGCGGGCGGCGGCTTCTTGCAGCATGAGCGCGGCATCGACCGCAAGCTGCACATGATCAGCCTGCGGATCGGGCGCGTTGAACAAGCCCATCAAGCCATCACCCAGATATTTATCGAGCGTGCCGCCGTAGGTCAAAATCACGTTGGCAGCCAGACTCAGATAGCCGTTAAGCGTCTCGATCACCTGTTCAGGCGGCAGATTTTCGCTGTAAGCCGTGTAGCCGCGCAGGTCGGCAAAGAACACGGTCACGGGCTGGCGCGCGCCGCCCAATTGCAGGCTGTTCGGGTTATCAAGCACGTTATCGACCACTTGCGGCGGCACGAACCGCCCAAACGTCGAGCGAATCTGCGATTTTTCGCGTTCTTTAGTCTGGCGCTGCGCCTCAAAATTGCGCGAGTTCTGAATGGCGATGGCGGCGTAATCGCTCAACGTGCTGAGCAGCGCGCTGTCGTGCTTGGTGAACACATGCGCGTTGCTGGAAATGTTCGACACGCCCAACACGCCGATCACCGCGCCGTTGAACATCAGCGGGACACAGGCGACAGTCAGCGGGGGTTGTTTTTGCAGTTGTTCCGGCGTGAGAACGAGCGGCTGCATGGTGGTAATGACATGCTGCGCGACGGTATCGTCCTTCACGGCGATGTTGACCGCGCTCGCCTCCACCTGCTGATGGCGTTTAAGCGCCCGACAGCGCAGCGCGCCGCCCAGATCAAGCAGATATAGGTGTCCTTCTTCGGCGTTAGTCAAACGGACGGCAGCATCCACGATGTGGGGCAGCAGTTCGCCCATATCGGTCAGTGTGGTCACGCTTTTGCCCACCTGATAGAGCGTGTTGAGTTCTTGCACGCGCCGCTGTAAATCGCGGTTCGACCGGATCAGGCGTTCGGTCAGCGCATCTTTTTCGCGGCGCAAGCGCGACTCACTCAAGTTGCGCTCGATCGCCATCAACATCTCATCGACCGAGAACGGCTTCTTGATGTAATCGCGCACGCCCAAGCGGTAAACCTCAACGGCGATTTCTTCCGAGCCGTAGAAGGTCATGAGGATCACGGGCGATTGCAGGTTATCCGCCAGCATCGCTTGCAAAAACTCGATGCCGTTCATGCGCGGCATCTGGAGATCGAGCAGGATCAAATCCGGACGATGCTTGCGCGCCATCTCCAAGCCTTCGCGCCCATCTTTCGCCGTCAACGCGATGTAGCCGTTGGGCTGCAAGATGTAATCCGCGATGAACTCTCGATTTTCGGCTGCGTCATCAATAATGAGGATGCGTTCTTCGACCACAAATCACCACCGTGCTGCTGCGTTAACGTGCCAGTCATTATAAGCGATCTGCCCATATGGTGCTTCGCTAATAGGTAAGAATTCTCTATCGTTGGGCAATGTTGAATGCTAAGGTGAAGGTTGAAGCAAATTCGCAACCTGTGCGCCAAGCGCGCGTATAGCGTTATGTCGATTGATAGCTTACCTATAAGGATGGTTGACCATGACCACGAATGACGATAAAGACCTGACGACCACGCAACAGCCGAACCCGAACCCGAACCCGCACCACAACCGCAATTTCAATGAAGAGCTGGAAGTTGCCGGCTCACAGTTGGTGGAGCGCGTGAAGGGCATCATTGAAGAAGGCAACGTGCGCCGCGTGATTATCCGCAACGCCGAAGGGCGCATCCTGCTCGAAATTCCGTTGACGTTCGGCGCGGTGGCGGGCGGCGCGTTGATTTGGTTCACGCCGATGATCGCGGCACTGGCGGCGCTCGGTGCGTTGGTGGCGAAAGTTCGCATCGAGATCGTGCGCGAAGAATCGCTGGAAGATGCGGTGGAAGACGCCGCCGACAAGATCAAGAATGATCTTGAGGGCTAAGGGTTAACCAACCCACGGTTAGATAATCCAAACAAAACGGGCGATCTCTTTTCATTTAAGGGATCGCCCGTTTATTTTTGCCTATAAAAAAAGTGAGCCGCCGTGTAGAGGCACGGCGGCTCGGTGCAGGTCTTCGGGAGCGTTCCCCAAATCACTTTGGAGCGACGCTCACTGTTGGGGTGAGCGTCTTAGGGGTTAGCCCCCTTATGACTGCGAATCTTCACGCGATCACCTCCTTTTTTCTACACCAGCGATAGACACAGTATAATCGGTTGTCGCAAAAGGTCAAGAGGGTTCAAGATGAGAAAATTTTAACACGTTGCTGCTCGCCTTCAAGCCTGATCGTGCGCCGCCAGTTTTGCCGTGAAATGCTTGCGCGTGCGTATATCAATCGGCGCTTCCAGCAGGCGGCGCATGGTGTCAACAGCGTGATCGCGTTCAAAGCCCAACCGGAAAAATTCGAGGGCGGAAACCAGCACGCCCGTGTAGCGTTCGACGCTCACCGGATCGCCCGCCTGCACCGCGCCCGCCGTGATCACACGGCAGTATATGCCGGGGCGCTCGGCGTGGCGAAAGCGCTTGACGAACGCGGGATCGTTCATGCGCACCGCCAGCGTCACACATGGGATGCGCGGCGCGGTCACTTGCAGGCGCACAGCCCCGACTTGGAGATAATCGCCGACGTTGTAATCCATGCTGGCGAAGTCGCTGATCGTCAGATTGTCCCCGAACGTGCCGGGCGCCAGCGCGTAACCGAGTTCGTTTGACCACCAATCGCAATCAAGCTGACCGAACACATACACCGCCTGATCGACGCCGCCGTGATTATCGGTGTCGCAAATCGAATCATGCGCCAAGCCGAGCGTATCGATCTGCACGGGATCGCTTTGCGGTTGCTTGAAGATGCCTGTCACGCCGACGCTTTTGGCGTTGGCAATCGGTGTGGCTGTTCCGACATTCACGCTAATTAGGTGCATAACGCATCCTTTCGATTGCTGAGACAAATATGCGCAGCGCGCGCGCGCATGTTATGCTAAATTGTGTTACACAACCTATTGTATACGTTAAGACGTGAAGGAGTGAGCATCATGGCACGGATCGTTCGCGGCGCGTTGGTGCAGGCGTCTTGGACGGGCGATAAAGACTCGATGATCGAGAAGCATGTCGAGTATGCCCGCAAAGCCGCGCAAGATGGCGCGCAAGTCATGTGCTTTCAGGAATTGTTTTATGGTCCCTACTTCTGCCAAGTGCAGGATCGCAAATATTACAGCTATACCGAGCCGATCCCCGATGGACCCACCACGAAATTGATGCAAGACCTCGCGCGCGAAACCAAGATGGTGCTGGTCGTGCCGATGTATGAAGAAGACGCGCCCGGCGTGTATTACAACACCGCCGCCGTGATCGACGCCGATGGCAGCTACTTGGGCAAGTATCGCAAGACGCACATTCCGCATTTGCCCGGCTTCTGGGAAAAGTATTATTTCCGCCCCGGCAACACGGGTTATCCCGTGTTCAACACCGCCATTGGCAAAGTGGGCGTGTATATCTGCTATGACCGCCACTTCCCCGAAGGTGCGCGCATGTTGGGCTTGAACGGCGCGGAGATCGTGTTCATTCCGTCGGCAACCAGTCGTGGCTTATCGCAGCATCTGTGGCGCATCGAACAGACCGCGCACGCGATCGCTAATGGCTATTACGTCGGCACGATCAACCGGGTGGGCATCGAAAAAGAAATTGGCGACGATGATTTCTACGGGCAAAGCTATTTCTGCGATCCGCGCGGGCAGTTCTGCGGCGATGTGGGCGACGCCTATAACGAAGAACTGATCATCCGCGATCTCGACTTCGACGTGATCAAAGACGTGCGCGAAACGTGGCAGTTCTACCGGGATCGCCGCCCCGATATGTACGGCAAGATCACCGAAGCCTAAGCCTGACATCAACGGAGCAGCCCTCATGGAATTTGCAATCACTTTCAAAGGCGACATTGATCCGCGGCGCACCGTGCGTTTGTGTCAGCAGGCGGAAGCGGCGGGCTTCACTTACGCATGGTTCTTCGATTCGCATGTGCTGTGGCGTGAGTGTTTCGTCACGATGGCGATGTGCGCCGAACACACCACCAACATGCGCTTTGGCACGTGCGTGACCAACCCCGGCGTCCGTGATTGGTCGGTGGCGGCGAGTTTGTTCGCCACGCTGGGCATTCAAAGCGGCGGGCGTGTGGATATGGGCGTCGGGCGCGGTGACTCATCGCGGCGCGTGTTGGGCGCGAAGCCGCTGAACGTCGAAACCATGATCGAGTTTTCCGACGCTGTGCGTGCGATGGTGCGCGGCGAAGAAGTGCAATACGACGATCAACTGGCGGCGGTGCAGCTTCCGTGGGCGGACGGCTTCGATCTGCCCGTGTGGATCGCCGCTTATGGACCCAAAGCGCTGGGCGCGGCGGGAACAGCGGCAGACGGCTTGATCATTCAGCTTGCCGATCCGTGGCTGGTCAAGTGGTTCAGCGACCAAACGCTGGAGGCGGGGCGCGCGGCTGGTAAAGACCTGACCAACTACCAGATCATGAGCGCCGCGCCTGTGTGGGTGGGCGACATGGACACCGCGCGCACACAAACGCGCT
>JBGSRB010000497.1:0-2489 GCA_041737735.1 Anaerolineae bacterium
GCGCGCGGTGGCGGGCATCTTCGCGCCCTTGAGCGTGATCGGGTTCGTGGTGCTGGTGCTGTTGGCGGCGCGGCGTGCATGGGTGCTGAACCTGATCGCGGGTTTGACGGCGCGCGTGCCATTCCTCGCGCGGATCAAGCTGGTCGATCTGGCGACGCATTTTCTCGACGGACTCGCCCTGCTGACGCAGCCGCGCGCCCTGCTCAACGCGCTGTTGTGGACAGCGATCAGTTGGGCGTTTTCGCTGGCAAGCGGCTATGTGCTGATGTTCGCCTTCTTCGACTCGGCGGATTGGGCAGTAACGAGTTTATTCACGGCGGCGGCATCGTTCGCAGTGGCGGTTCCAGCCGTGCCGGGCAATCTCGGCACCTATGAATTGTCGATTGTGCTGGCGCTCGACGCGATGGGCTATGGCGAACCCCTATAGCACAGCCGCGGCGTTTGCGGTTGTTGTGCATGGCGTCAATCTGGGCGTCAATGCAATTTTAGGCGGTTATGGGCTGGTGGCGGAAGGCGTTTCGCTCACCCAGCTTGCGCAAGGCGTGCGCGGCATCCGTGAATAGGATCGATATGATGCGCGAACGATTGAAAATCCTGATCAGCCTGCTCTACTACTTCCCGCATCGCACGGGCTTAACGATTCATGTGCAGCGCGTGGCGGAAGAATTGGTGCGGCGTGGGCATGAAGTCACGGTGCTGACCGCGCGCTATAGCGACGATTTACCACGCGATGATCGAATTATGCACGAAGGTGTGCGCGTGGTGCGTTTATGGGCGCCGATCCGTTTGAGTCGCGGCATGATCATGCCAGCCTATCCGTGGGCAGCGTACAAGCTTATGCGCGAACATGATGTCGTGAGCATTCACACGCCTATGCTCGAAACCGCGCTCGTGGCGGGCATTTCCAAGCTGGCGCGGCGCAATTTAATCGTCACGCATCACGGCGATCTGGTGCTGCCTGACGGTTTGGCGAATCGCTTCATTCAAAACACGATGTACGCCATGTATACGTTGGCGGCGCGGCGCGCATCCCGTATTCTCGCCTACAGCCAAGATTACGCCGACAATTCTTATTATCTCCAGCCGTTTATGGATAAAGTGACGCCCGTTTACCCGCCGATCCACATGCCGCCGCCCGATCCCCAGCGTGTCGCAGAACTGCGCGCGGCGTGGTCACACGATGGCGCACCCGTGATCGGTTATGCCGGACGTTTCGTGCAGGAAAAGCGACCGGATTTAGCAATCCGCGCGCTGGATGTGATCAACCAGCATTATCCCAACGCGCGCTTGGTGTTCGCGGGTGAACACCTGATCGAATATGAAGATACATGGGAACGCGAACAGCCGTTGGTGCGTCACTACGCCGATCAATTGATCTTCTTGGGTTTGCAAACCGATCCGCAGTTCATGGCGGATTTTTACGCCGCGTGTGATGTGCTGGTGCTGCCGAGCGACACCGAATGTTTTGCGCTGGTGCAGGTCGAAGCCATGCTCAGCGGCACGCCCGTCGTCATGACCAACATCCCCGGCGGGCGCGTTCCCGTCAGCGTAACGGGCATGGGTAAGCTGGCTGATCAAGGCGACGCCGACTCGATTGGGCGCGCCATCGTCGATGTGCTGCGCGATCCGACGGCGTATCGCAAAACGCGCGCCGAAATTGAGGCTATTTTCTCGTTTGAGGACACGGTGAACACGTATGAGCGATTCTTCCACCAACATGCCCGCCGTGACTAAGGCGACCATCGGCGGCATCGACGCCGACTTGATCCGCCACATGACGCGCAACGAAGCGGATATGGCGTTCAAGAAGCGCGTCGAAACGATCTTCGAGTGGGTTGCCCCGCGTGACGACATGCTGATTCTCGACATGCCCTGCGGACGCGGCTTCTACCTCAACATGCTGCGCCGCGCGAGCAACTGCACGCTGATCGGCGGCGAACTCGATTGGGACGTGATCGAGATCGCACAGCAGAACATAGCGCATTTACCCAACTTGATGCTCAATAACTGCAACATCTACGCGCTTCCTTATGCCGATAACACTTTCGACGCCGTGATCGTGTCGGAAGTTTTGGAACACGTCGATGATGATGTGAGCGCCCTGCGCGAAGTTTTGCGCGTGCTGAAGCCGGGCGGCGTCGTGGCGATCACTGTGCCGAACGCAGATTATCCGTTCTGGTGGGACCCGATCAACCGCACACTCGATTTTCTGTTCAAGCGCCCGATTCGCAGCGGCATGTTCGCGGGCATCTGGGCGAATCATGTGCGGCTGTATCGGCGCGATCAACTGCGCGACGCGGTGATCGACGCGGGCTTTGTGCTGGAGGAAGAGCGCGCCTTCACGCATCACTCGTTCCCGTTCATTCATAATCTGGTGTATGGCATCGGCAAGCCCTTGCTCGAAGCGGGCGCGCTGCCTACATCAATGGCAACCGCCGCCGACCGCACCACGTTCGACCAGAATGATGGCAGCCTGCTTAACCCGATCA
>JBGSRB010000514.1:0-2843 GCA_041737735.1 Anaerolineae bacterium
CGCCCTTTCAAGGCGAAAACACGGGTTCGAGTCCCGTTGGGGCTACACCTTTACCCATACTCGAACCAACACGATCAGGAAAAGGCACTAGCGCAGCTTGACTAAGTATCCAGTCCTTATTGCAAATCTCCTGCTTGTCAACCCAGTTGATACGTGCTATCAAATGAGAACACAAGGCTGGACGATTTATGCTCACGCGAACAGTAAATTCCTATGCCTGACTGACCGCACTTCGTGAGATCGAGTCAAGCTTGCTCCTCTAAGCACCATGCGCTGGAAACTCCCCCATCTGACCTATAAGCAAACCACCCACCTGAACGTGAACAAAGCCCTCAATCTACGTAATAATAACTTATTAAATTACATAAAGTGGTGCACCTGTCGCTCGAAACCACATTCGGGCGGTCGCATTACCGACAAGCCATCTCGATTAGCGCTGGCAACGGAGATCATCGTCGTTAGGTTTGCGTGGGTGCCAAGCATGTGATCGATGTCCAACTAAGGAACAAGCCTTCATGACGACCAATCGGGGCCGGATCGTAGCAATTCGCGGCAGTATTGTGGACGCCTATTTTCCCGATCAACTGCCTGAAATTTTTAATGCGCTCATGGTGGACGCTGCGATCATCGAAGTGCTGGTGCATCTCGACACGCAAACCGTGCGCGGCATCGCGCTGACGCCAACGCAAGGGTTAGCGCGCGGCGACGAGATCATCGACAGTGGCGCGCCGCTGCAAGTTCCCGTCGGGGATGCCGTGCTTGGGCGCATGTTGAATGTGTTTGGTGCGCCGGTCGATGGTAAACCCGCGATTGTCGAGGGCGAACGACGCGGAATTTATCAACCGTCAGTTTCCCTCATGCAGCAAGCAACCACCATGGAGATTCTGGAGACGGGCATCAAAGCTATCGATGTACTGGCTCCGCTGGAACGCGGCGGCAAAGTCGGCTTGTTCGGCGGGGCGGGTGTGGGCAAAACGGTGTTGATCACCGAGATGATCAAGAACATGGCAGCGCGGCATGAAGGCGTCAGTATTTTCTGCGGCATCGGCGAACGCTCACGCGAAGCCGAACAACTTTACCGCGATACGATTGAAGCGGGTGTCTTAGACAGCACCTTGCTCATCTTCGGGCAGATGAACGAACCACCGGGTGCGCGCTTTCGCGTCGGTCACGCGGCGCTGACGATGGCGGAATACTTCCGCGACGACGCCCACCGCGATGTGCTGCTGCTGATCGACAACATCTTCCGCTTTGTGCAGGCGGGTTCGGAAGTGTCGGGCTTGATGGGGCAGCTTCCGTCGCAGCTTGGCTATCAACCGACGCTTAGCACCGAGTTAGCCGCGCTGCAAGAGCGCATCACCAGCACGCGCACCAACGCGATCACCTCCATTCAGGCGGTCTACGTGCCGGCGGACGATTTCACCGATCCGGCGGTGGTGCATATGTTCACCCACCTATCCTCATCGATTGTGCTGTCGCGTGATCGCGCGAGTCAGGGCTTGTATCCCGCCATTGATCCGCTGCGCTCCGAATCGAGCATGTTAGCGCCGCGTTTCGTCGGGGAACGCCATTACGCCATTGCCCAAAGCGTCCAGAACACACTGGCACAAGCTGATGATCTGCGTGACATCATTGCCATGCTCGGCATGGAAGAACTTTCAGCCGAAGATCAGCGCACGGTGCAGCGCGCGCGGCGGCTTGAGCGCTTCCTGACGCAGCCGTTTAAGGTCACGGAAGAATTCACGGGCATGGAAGGACGTATGGTGTCGCTGGATGATGCGCTGGAAGGCTGCGAACGCATTCTCAATGATGAGTTTGCCGATGTTCCTGAGCGCGCCCTCTACATGATCGGGACGATTAAAGAGGTTAAGCGCGATGCAGTTTAAGCTGCTGCTGCCGACAACAATTCTGGTGGATGAACCCGCGCAGCGGATCAGCGGCGAAGGCAGCGAAGGATCGTTCACGCTGCTGCCGCGCCACATCGATTATGTCACGGTGCTGCCGCCGTCGCTGCTGTCTTTCATCAACGCGCAGGATGACGAGATTTTCGTCGCGCTGGATGAAGGCATTCTCGTCAAAACTGGCGATCTCGTGCGGGTGTCGGCGCGCAATGCCGTGCATAGCAATGATCTCGGTCAACTGCATCAGGTGCTGGAGCAACAGTTTCGTGAACACGACGAACACGAACAGCGCGCGCGTTCAGCGGCATTACGACTGGAAAGCGATCTCGTGCGCCAGTTTCTTGAGTTGAGGTGATCACACCATGCAGAATGATCAGCGCGATCCGTTAAGCCGTCGCATTCAGGCGCGCGAACAACGCAAGCTGCGCGCGCGTCAGCGTAAAACCGATGGCGTGTGGGTGGGCATCGGCACATTTGGCATGGTCGGCTGGTCGATTGCCATTCCCACGCTGATCGGGATCGCGCTCGGCATCTGGCTGGATGCGCAATTTCCGCAGCGTTTCTCGTGGACGCTGACGTTGTTGGTCGGCGGCGTGCTTCTGGGCTGCATCAATACGTGGTATTGGATCGACCGTGAACAGCGCGCGATCGCGCGTGCTGAAAGGAGCGATGATGAATTGGAATGATGTATTGGCGCTGGCACTCGCCCTGATCAGCGGCGCGGCGCTAGGTGTGTTTTTCTTCGGCGGCTTGTGGTGGACGATCAACCAGCTTCCCCACGCACGCCAGCCTGCCCTACTGATCATGGGCAGCTTCTTAGTGCGAATCGCGGTCGTGATCGGCGGGTTATACGTGCTGGCGGCGGGGCAACTGCTGGCGCTGGTGGCGGCGCTCGTGGGTTTCTTGCTGGCGCGCAGCCTGATCGTGCGCCGTCAGACGCGC
>JBGSRB010000517.1:0-3126 GCA_041737735.1 Anaerolineae bacterium
GTCGATCTATTTCCGCGATCCCGATGGCATGATTCTCGAAATCGCCACCAACGGACCCGGCTTCGCGCTCGATGAAGCGCCCGACGCGCTCGGCATGACGCACGTTGATCCGCCCGCCGCCATGACCATCGCCAACCGGGATCGCGCCGCCATCAACGCGCGCACGTGGGACGGACCCGTGCCGACCGTCACAGCGGATATGGCGCTCTTGGGTGGAATGCACCACATCAGCGCGATTGCCGCGAACATCGACCGCACCAATGCGTTCTACAGCGATGTGTTGGGGATGCGCCGCATCAAAATGACGAGCAACTTCGATGACCCGACCAGCGCGCATTGGTATTGGGGCGTGGATGACGGCAAGCCCGGCTCGCTGATCACGTATTTCGAGCGCGACCCCGGCAAAACGCGCCGCGTGCAGATGGGCATCGGGCAGACGCATCACTTCGCGTTTGGCGTCGCGGACGCCGATGTGCAGCTTGAATTCCGCGAACGGCTGATCGAGGCGGGTTATCGCGTCTCACCCGTGATGGAGCGCGTGTATTTCAAGAGCATCTACACCAGCGATCCCGATGGGCATATTGTCGAGATCGCCACGATGGGACCCGGTTTCGCGGTCGATGAAGCGGTTGCCACACTGGGCGATCAGTTGATGCTGCCGCCGTGGTATGAGCAGCACCGCGACACGATCCAAGCGGGGTTAAAGCCGCTGACGGTTGATCCGTGGCAAGCGCCGGTTGAGGCGTAACCGAGGATTGTGTGAGGGGCGGAGCTAGTTATTCCGCCCCTCGCTGTTTACGCGGGTGAAACTTCACTCTTTGGCTGGATCAGATCGAGCCGTTCGCCCACGACTTCAAACGCTTTGAGCGCGCGGTCGAGATGCTCGGTCGTGTGCGTCGCCATGTAGCTCGTCCGCAGCAGGCTTTGACCCGGTGCGACGCCCGGCGGCACGACCGGATTCGTATACACGCCTTCGGCGATCAGCGCGTGCCACGCCATCACCGTGCGGAAGTCGTCGCGGATCAAAATCGGGATGATCGGCGTGTTGCTGCTGCCCGTGTCGTAACCCAGATCGCGCAACCCCGCGCGCATGTATTCAGCATTCGCCCACATCCGTTCGACATGCTGCGGCTCGGTTTCCATGATGTCGAGCGCGGTCAATGCCGCCGCTGCTTGTCCGGCGGTCAGCGCCGCCGAGAAGATCAGCGACCGCGCATGATGCTGAATGTAGTGAACCACATCGGCATCGCCCGCGATGAAGCCGCCAATCGACGCAAAACTCTTGCTGAACGTCCCCATGATCAAATCAACCTGATCGGTCAAGCCGAAGTGATGCGCCGTGCCGTGTCCGCCGCCCGTCACGCCGATGCCGTGCGCGTCATCGACCATGATGCGCGCGCCATAGCGCTGACAAATCTCGACCAACTGCGGCAGCGGGGCGATGTCGCCACCCATGCTGTACACGCCATCGACCACCACCAGCTTACCCGCGTCGGCGGGCAGCTTGCTTAACACATCTTCAAGGCTGCTCAGGTCGTTGTGGCGGAAGCGCTTCATCTCGCCGCGACACATCAAGCAGCCATCGACGATGCTGGCGTGATCGTCTTTGTCCACGATCACGTAATCGCCTTTTTGCACCATCGCCGTGATCGTGCCGACGTTGGTTTGATACCCCGTCGAGAACACGAGCGCCGCCTCTTTATTAACGAACTTCGCCAGACGGCGATCCAGTTCGAGATGGAGTTCGAGCGTGCCATTGAGGAAGCGCGAGCCGGTCACGCTAGTGCCATAGCGCTCGATCGCGTCGATGGCGGCTTGGCGCACACGCGGATCGGTGGTCAGCCCGAGATAATTGTTCGAGCCGATCATGACCACTTCGCGCCCTTCAAACATCGCCACCGCGCCTTCGGTGTCGCTCAACGCGCGAAAATACGGGTAGATGCCCGCTTGCATCGCTTCTTTGGCTTGCGTGAAATTCTTGACTTTATCGAATAACTCAGGCACCGAACTAGCCTCTCTCTGAATACGCGCCCCCGCCGTTAGCGCGGCGCGCACATGCGTGCATTATGATTACAGCTTATGATAACCCATGAAATCAACATGGGTTACTTTGCTTCACGAACATCAGAATCTTTAGAATTTTATCAACATGAGCTAAACATAACAAGAATTACAACGCGCCAACCGCGAAAGTTCTCATTTTCACTTGCGCCGCGCTTCACGATCACGGTACAATACAGGCTATTCAAACAATGCTGCGCTAGAACTAGGGAGTTGTACGTTATGTCGTCTTTGTTGTTACGTCGGTTGATCGCTTGGGCAATCGGCATGGGAACAGGCTTTTTGCTGACGTGGTTGTTCATCACGCTGGTGCTGCCGTGGATGGGACCGCATGGCGGACAGCCGATCACGATTCAGACCTACGGCATTCAATATTTCTTCTGGACGGCGCTGCCGCTCGGCTTGTTCTTCGTCATCTGGCTGGATTACTTCCTCAACACGCGCATCATGCCCGAATAGGGCGCGCGTCGCGTTTAGCACGCTGATTATAAGGCGCGGCGCCTCCTGTCCGCGCCTTTTTTGCGCCTCTTGCACCCCATCAAAAGCTATCAACCCTGAGCGCCGCATGAGACTTTGTGCCGTTTTTCACGGACATGATAGGTTTTGGTAGTGAACATCCCCTACAGTAAAGCGCATGACAATGAAACAGCACACTTCACGTATTTCCGGTTTTTATAAGCGTCCGCTGGCGGAACGCGCCGCGTTAGTCGCGGAATGGGCGCAGTTGAACGGCGCTGAGCAAGCCGCGCTGATCGGCATTGGCGGTTTGAACGCCGCGCAAGCCGACCAGATGATCGAGAACGCGGTCGGCGTGTATGCCCTGCCGTTGGGCATCGCCACCAACTTCTTGATCAACGGCGTCGATGCGCTGATCCCGATGGTGGTCGAAGAACCGTCGGTCGTGGCGGCGGTCAGCAACGCGGCGCGCCTGTTTCGCTTGGGCGGCGGCTTCATCACATCGAGCGACGAGCCGATCATGATCGGTCAGCTTCAGGTGTTAGACCTCGACGACGTGTATTCCGCAGCCGGCGCGATCAAGACGCACAGTGCCGCCCTGCTCAGCGC
>JBGSRB010000674.1:0-6950 GCA_041737735.1 Anaerolineae bacterium
GTGCCAGCGCCCGACGCGATCACTTCCGGCACGCGCTGGCGCGGCAGCTTGATCGTCACGCCAGCACTGCCCACAAAACAAAAGATTTTGCCGTTGATCTTGTAACAGGGATAACCAAAAGCGCTGCTCGCCTTAACACCGGGGATAACGAGCAGCAGTTCATCTAACACAGCTTTGTGCTGCGGATTGTGTTTGTGTTCCATCAATAGCCCCTTAGACGCCCTTCGACTGCGTGATCGCGGCGATCTCGACCGCGATCTGCGCCGCCACGCGCGCGTTATTGATCAGCAGCGTGATGTTGGCGCGGCGGGCTGCGCCATCGGTCAGCTTAGCGACCTGCGCCAGCACGAACGGCGTCACATCCTTGCCCGTGATGCCCCACGCTTCCGCCTCCGCCGTCGCGCGCTGGATCGCGGCTTCGGCGTCGATGGCGGGCAGTTCGTCCGCTTCGAGAATCGGCACGCCCAGCAAAAAGCCATGCGTCATGCCGAGTTCGTGCGCGGTCACAACGATCTGCGCGGCTTCCTGCGCCGTCTCCACGCGCGACGACACCGGCAGCCCGCTGGATCGCGTGTAAAACGCGGGCAGTGTATCCGTGCCGTAACCAAGCACAGGGACGCCGTGCGTCTCCAACACTTCGAGCGTCAGCGGCAGATCGAGAATCGACTTCGCGCCCGCGCACACCACCATGATCGGCGTGCGACCGAGTTCGAGCAAATCCGCCGACACATCGAACGGATGACCACGATGCACACCACCGACTCCGCCCGTGGCGAACACGCGAATCCCCGCCAAGTGCGCGATGATCATCGTTCCGGCGACCGTCGTCGCGCCATCTTGACCGAGCGCGCACACCGCCGCTAGATCACGCCGACTGACTTTTTTCACATCGGGCGCGCTGGCGAGATAAGCAATTTCTTCGCGCGTCAACCCGACCGTGATCCGCCCTTGCAGAATCGCAACCGTTGCCGGAACCGCCCCACCCGCGCGGATCGCATCTTCCATCGCCAGCGCGGTTTCGATATTGATCGGCGTCGGCAGCCCGTGCGCGATCACGGTTGATTCAAGGGCGACAACGGGCTGTCCATTCTGCAAAGCGTAAGCAACTTCAGGTGCGAGTTGTAATTGTACGCTCATCATCGGTTTATCCTCTCACGATCTGCGCCCATTGTAACGGAACGCGGCACGAACGCCTATGTGAAATGCAGCGCGCACCTTGCAAATTACGCGCCGCTCGTCTATTTTAAGATTTGCTTAGAAAACCACGCCGTGCAGCGCGCGACTTGGCTACACTTGCGGGGTTTACTCATCTCAGAGACGCACACGCAATAGGGAGTTCAGCACTATGGCAAAAACGCCGATTACAGTGGCATATGGCGACGGCATCGGACCCGAAATCATGGAAGCCAGCTTGCGAATTTTGCAAGCCGCAGGCGCAGAAATCGACATCGACGAAGTCTCAGTAGGCGAAAAAGTTTATCTTTCGGGCAACACGTCGGGCATCGAACCGAAATTCTGGGAGTCGATCCGGCGCACGAAGGTCTTTTTCAAAGCCCCGCTGACCACCCCGCAAGGCGGCGGTTTCAAAAGCATCAACGTGACGACGCGCAAGACCTTAAGCCTGTATGCGAATGTGCGCCCGTCGCGCTCGCTGCATCCGTTTGTTTCCACCAAGCATCACAACATGGACCTCGTGATCGTGCGCGAGAATGAAGAAGACCTGTATGCGGGCATCGAGCATCGCCAGACCAATGAGGTCTACCAATGCCTCAAGCTGATCTCACGCCCCGGCAGCGAGCGCATCATTCGTTATGCCTTTGAATATGCGCGCGCCTACAATCGCAAAAAAGTGACCGCTTTCACCAAAGACAACATCATGAAGCTGACCGATGGTCTGTTTCACAAGGTGTTTGACGAAATCGCGGCGGAGTATCCCGACATTGAGAACGAGCATTGGATCGTCGATATTGGCGCGGCGAAAATGGCGGATACGCCGGAAAACTTCGATGTGATCGTGCTGCCTAACCTGTATGGCGATGTGTTGTCGGATGTCGCCGCGCAGATCGCGGGTTCGGTCGGTTTGGCGGGCAGTGCCAACATCGGTGAACACGCCGCCATGTTTGAAGCCATTCACGGCAGCGCCCCGCGCCGCGCCGGACAAAACATGGCGAATCCGTCGGGTTTGCTGCTCGGTGGCGTGATGATGATGGTGCATATCGGACAGCCGGAAATTGCCGAGCGCGTGCATAATGCGTGGCTGCGCACGATGGAAGATGGCGTCCACACCTATGATGTGTTCCGCGACAGCGTCAGCCGTGAGAAGGTCAGCACCAGCGGCTTTGCCGACGCCGTGATCGCGCGCTTGGGCAAAGTGCCGGAAACGCTGGCAGCGGTCAGCTACTCCGGTGCGGTCAGTGCGCCGCTGGCGACAGGCGCGATCCGCCGTGCGCCGAGCAAGCGTGAATTGTTGGGCGTCGATGTGTTCCTCTACTGGGATCAAGATGATCGCGACCCGAATGTGCTGGGCGCGTCGCTGCAATCCGCCAGCAACAGCGAATTAGAGTTGGGCATGATCACCAATCGCGGCTTGAAGGTTTATCCCGATGGCGCGCCGGAAACCTTCTGCACCGATCACTGGCGCTGCCGCTTCATGGCGCCGCAAGAGGGCGCGGTCGTCACCCAGCAGCAAGTTGTCGATCTGCTCAGCCGAATGACCGCACAGGGTTTCGACATCATCAAAACCGAAGGCTTGTACAGCTTCGATGGTGAATACGGTTTCTCGCTCGGTCAGGGGCAGTAAAGCCCACGCTTGAGAAATAAAATTAGGGGCGGCGCAGTACGTCGCCCCTACCCCACGTCATTTAGCCCCCGCCCTGCTCACGCACGATCACGGCGGCGAACTGCGCGCAGATCAATTCGAGCAGCAGCATTTGCGCTTGTGTAATCGAGTCGGGCTTTTCGTTGCACGCGATCAACACGCCATAACGATTCGCTGTTCCCACCGCCACACATGCCGCCGCACCTAACCGCCCCCGCTTGACTAGCGGATGATTGACTTCATCTTCCGGTTTGGTGATGCGGCTTTGTCCCGTTGTGGCGACGAAGCCGATCACATCTTCGGGCGTCGCCTGTTTGAGCGCCACCGCTTGGATCGCGGCGGGTCCATCTTGCGCTTTGAGCGTCACTTTGAACGGATCGGCGCTCTCGAAGCGATAGAACGCCACATAGTCATAGCCCAGTTCACGGCAGGCGGTCACGGCGGCTTGCTGCTTCCCACTTTCACCGACGGCTTTCCGCAGCTTTTTAGCGACTTCGCGCACAGGGGGCAGCGAGTCGGCACGCAGCGTTTCAAGCTGGCGATCCGACATTAAGCGATGAATACGCCGCGCCAGATCATCATTCTTGAACGGCTCGGTGCTGATGTCGTCGGCTTGACCGGGCATGGCGAAGTCGGCATCCTCATCGACCAGCACGATCAGCAGACGCGGATACGAATGGCGAAGATCGCCAATGAACTCGAAGGCGCCGTCCATCTCATTATCGAGAATCAGCACATCATGAGGTTGATCACGGAGCAGCTCCAGCGCTTCTTGGGTGCTGGTGATTAAACGCACGCGAAAATCGCGGTACGACGACAGCGCCTTGTAGTAATCGGCGGCGCGCTCGCGGCGGATGGTAACGAGGATGTTGATCATCAGTTATGCCTCCTGAGGCGATGCGCGTTCAAGCCGTAAAGCGCGTGTGCGCGGCTGTCAACACCAACAGCAGCAGTTGACGCACACCCGCTTCGACGGGTTCAGTCTCGATATATTCGTCGGGTGTGTGGGCGCTGCCCCCGCGCGTGATGCCAATCGTCACAGTGGGACAGCCATCCGCCAATGGGATGTTGCCATCGGTGCTGCCGATCTCCAAGGTCGGGTTGACGCCCAACTTTTTAAGCGCAGCGACTGCCAAACGGATCAACGCATGATCCGCCGCGATCCGCCCCGCCGGACGATCCCCGACGATCTCGCGCGCGATGGTGATCTCGGGCTGCTGCTGCGCGTCGATACACTTGCTGATCTGCGTTTCGAGTCGTTCCAGCGCGGCGCTGTTTTCCGAACGTAAGTCGAGCCACAACGCCGCCTGCGCCGCAATCGAGTTGACCGACTGCCCGCCTTCGATCAAGCCGATGTTATACGTCGTGCGCGGGTGGGCGGGTGGGCGTATAGCCGCGATCTGCGCGCCGAGCGTCATCAGCGCGTGGATGGCGCTTGGTTTGCCGAAGTGCAGCCAACTGTGTCCGCCCGCGCCGTTAACGCTGATCTTCCAGCGGCGCACGGCAATCCCTGCGTTGTACAGATGCCCGAACGCCAAGCCTTCAATGTTGATCACGGCGTCGATGCGCCCACGCAAGCGCGCATAAGCGGCGCGCATCCCGCCGAGATCGCCCAAGCCTTCTTCGCGGCTGGTTGCCACACACCACAGATCGCGCGCGGGCGTGATCGCGGTGCGGCGCAGCCCTTCGACCAGCGCCAGCACGCCCGCAGTGCCGATGCTGTTATCGCCCAAGCCCGCGCCGTAAATTAAGCCGGTGTGCTTGCCAGCGTCGATGCGTAAATCAGTGTCGGCGGGGAACACGGTATCAGTGTGCGCGCAGATCAGCAGCGCGGGCGCGCCGGACTCGACGCCGGGCAAGCGCCCATACACGTTATCGAGCGCGTCGATCTCGACATCGCACAAGCCCAACGCGCGAAAGCGATCCGCCATGTGTTCAGCGCGCGCGCGCTCGGCGAATGTTGGCGCCGGAATCTGCTGGATGCGAATCGCTTCGTCAATCGTCCACGCAGCGAGATCGCCGCAATCCAGTTCGCCAAGACTCTGCTCTACCTGCTCGATCAACCCGCCCAACTTTCACTCGCTTCATCATCTGCACAAGATATGCTTAGCTTACCGCAACTTGCGCGGCTTGGGCAGTCGGAGGTTAAAGTTCAATAGTATAATCAGAGCGTTTAAGAAGTAGAAAATGGACTCTGGACTATGAATCAACATCTTGTTGATATTGATGAACTTGTTCTTCGTTGTAAGAGTAAAGAAGCTCGCTATTACATTGCTGAGGCAGTTGCATGTTATAAAGCAGGTGCGTTTCGTGCATGTATAGTGATGACATGGATTGCGGTCGTTTATGATTTTTTACATAAACTTCGACAATTAGAACTAGTACCTGACCACTACGATAACTGTGGATAAAGGCGACCGAGCTTGGTGCGTGCCTGCTGGACATCAAACTGCCAGCGAACAGTGGCTTGTGCTGCGTTGCGTTGTTTGACATAAGCCGCCAATTCGGTGGCTAAGGTTGCTTGGTCAGGAATACGACGTTTCAAGCATTGTCCGACCATGACCGAGAACTCAATCTCCGCCATGTTCAGCCAAGAAGCGTGCTTGGGCGTGTAGTGAAATTCGAGTTTACGCACCAAGCGATGCGCTTCCTCAGGCGGAAAGGCTTCATATAAGGAAGCCGGACTATGCGTGTTCAGGTTATCCAGCACCACACGGATTTTCTCCGCCTGCGGGAAATGCACATCGACCAACTCGCGCATCACGTGCGCGAAGTCCTGTTTGGTGCGTCGTTCGGTCACTTTCACTTCCCGCCAGCCTGCCAGCGGTTGCAAGAGCATGAACGCATTGCACACCCCATGGCGCTCGTATTCACAATCCACACGCTTGGCACGTCCTGGCTTGCGTGGCAGCGGTTCGAGGGTGTCGGCGACCAGTTGGCAGGGACGTTCATCGAAGCAGACGACCGGTTGCCACGGCTTGTAGGGTTCAGCATACAGGTCAAGCACAGCCTCCATCCGCCAGACAAACGGTGCATCTACTTGTGAAATGCACCACTGCTGTTCTTGCCACGGCTTGAGCTTGTTTTTTTGAGGGTGCGGCGCACCGTTTCATCACTGATGCTTGTCACGACTTTCAACGCCACTAACTTATCCGCCAGCAGCTGCATCGTCCATTCGTCCCGTCCTTCAGGGGCATCGCTGCATGCCAAGGCAATCAGCAAGCTCTCCTGTTTGGCATCCAACATCGGCTTGCTGCCCAAACGCGGCAGGTCTTCTAAGCGTTTTTCCCGCACCCACCGTTGGCGTGTGTTGGCGACCGTCAGCGGCGCGCAACCCAGCAGCGCGATAATCTCTTTGTCCTGCTTACCTGCATCGCTCCACAGCAGGATTTGCGCCCGCTGCATCACCCGCGCTGACTGTTTCCCTGCCCGCGTGATACTGCGCAACTGCTCCCGTTCCGCATCGCTTAACTGCACCGGATATTTCTGCTTGCGTCCCATGGTATCCTCCCGTCATCTGATACCATGATTTTACATTTATTCACTGCTGTGGCGAGGTACTAGCTGGCGACAACAATGCAGCTATAAAATTAAAAGCCTTTAATGAAGCAAGAGAAGAGGATGAATACAAAAAAGGTTTAGAGTTTGAGAAAAATATCCTTAAGTGGGCTAAAGATGAATTCGAATTTTTGTCTTCAATCCAGTACCAAGATTTAGAACGGTTGCGTATTGATCGCAATCGCTGCGCTCACCCGTCAATGAACTCTGAGGATGAGGTTTATCAACCATCGGCAGAATTAGCCCGCTATCACCTACGAAATGCTATTGAGCATCTGCTTCAACATCCACCTGTTCAGGGCAAGACCGCACTCGAATATCTTCAAAAAGAAGTTCAATCTGAGTATTTCCCGTTAACGCTAGATGGTGCTACAGAATTTCTCAGGGGTGGACCGCTCAGCACTCCCAAGCAATCGCTATTAAAAGATTGGATAAAATCGACCATAACAACGATTTTGAGGGACCAATATCCCGATAAACAACTTAACCGTTTCTACATATCCATTGAGGTAACACGCATATTGCACCCTTTGCATACAAACGACTATATTAGAGATTGCCTTCATACAATAGT